>JAGLDW010000965.1 GCA_023145395.1 Lentisphaeria bacterium
GACCGCGCGGGGTACTACCACTACTGGCAACGGGTGCGCATCCCACGCCTGGCATCCTGGAGTCACGGAGTGCAGATCGACGACCGCATACCCATGAACCTGGCGTTTGGCACCCGCAAGGAGGACCGGGCCGGCGTCTGGTTCTGGGTCCGGGGGAAAGAACGCCATTACCTGAAGCCCGGCACGCACATCGTGGCGGTGCGCAACCTCCGCAATGGCAAACAGCTTGACCGTTTCGTCCTGACCCAGGACCAGGACTGGCAACCCGAGGGAGTTGGGCCGGAAGCCACGCCCATCCGGCGGATCGACGCGGGGGAGTTCCTCAGCGCCCCGCTCGCTCCTCTCGGTCTTCAGAGATGGCAACGGTTTCGCAACCACGCATGGGGGGACACACACGTCGAGATCGCCTACGGCGAGGGCGAGTTCGTGTCCGCTCCCGGCAACGGCGTGCTCACTGGCGGCGAGACCCCTTTGCGCATCCGCGTCCGCCTGAAACGAGCCGCTGACGGCACCTCGCCCGGCGTGAACTTGAAGGGGGTGGAGTACGAAGCGGACGCCAGCGCGTTTCTGCAACTCTCCAATGCTGGCATGCAGCTGCTGATCCATCGCGGAAGCGGGCGCCTTTGCGGACTCCGCAGTCTGCCTGACGGCCGGCGTTTCCTGCCGGATGGTGTAGTGGCGCCGCTCTTTGAAGTGTCGGTCAAGTCCTATGACACCCCCGAAATTGTCACCCTGTCCTCGGATGAGTTCGCCTTCCGGCGTCTGCGGGGTGGCGGGCGAAAGGCCACGCTCGTCTTTGTGCATGAGGAGCAGAAAATCCAGGTGGAGATTCGATTCAAGCTGGATCGCAAGGACTGGCTGGCGGCGGCCCGCATGCGGGTGGAGAACGACGGGAAGCGCGATGTTGTGGGGGTGCGTTTCCCGATTCTCCCTCAGGTGTGTGCGGGGGAGGATTCCACGGATGACACGCTCTGCTTTCCCAGCATGTCCGGACGGCTGATTCCCGAACCCGGGCGGCGCGGCACGATCACCAATATCCACCCCATGCGCGCGGCCATCGGGTTCGCCGATCTGCACGACGACGCGGGGGGACTCCTGCTTATGCCCATGGACTGGCCCATGGTCCTCAGCGAGTTCTCAAGCGTGGCCGATCCCGGCCGGACCAGCACCACACTCAGCCTGCGGCGGCTGGACCGGATCAAGCCCGGCGACACGCTGACGTTCAAGGCAGGGATCGGATTGCATCCGGGAGACTGGCACCGGGCGGCCGACCGCTACCGCGAGTGGTTCGAAAAGGTCGCGGGAAAGCCAAAATTCCCCGACTGGGTGCACGACTCCGACGGCTGGGTCACCACCGCCGACCCCGAGAAGATGGCCGGGCTTGGTTTCAACCACATTCAGCTCTGGCGCGACACGGGCTACGGCGGATGCCCCACCTACTACTATCCCAACCCCGCCTACCGCTCGGAGACGGAGTACACCAGGTTGGCCAGCCGCTGGCGCAAGCTGGGCGGACACATGGGCGTCTACTATCATGGCAACGGCATGAGCCGGAGCTACCTCCAAGCCGAACGAATCTATGGCCTTCGCGTATCCGAAATCCCCGCACGCAAACAACCTCCCGCCTGGGACTGGTTCGTGCGAAATCACGCGTATGGTCCCGAACGCAAGACCATCGAAAAGCTCGACATGAGCACCGTCCCCGAAGCGGCCAAGAAGGAGGAGTACCCGAACATGTGCTTCCAGGCCGGCGATTGGACCAGCTACCTGCGCAAGTGGGCCATCGATGTCTATCTCGACGAATATGGGTGTGACACTCCATACTGGGACACTCTCGCCTGCCGCGATGTCCAGCAGTTCAACCCCTTCTACAAAATGAACGGAGAAGGGCGAGGCGCAATGGCGCGCTATCAGTTCCTGCTCGACATGCAGAAGCTCGGGCGCAAGCGCACAAAGGACTTCTACCAGACGGTCGAGGGGGGTAGCGAGCTTCTTGGCCTGGCAGCCGGGCAACTGCAAAGCAACTTTGTGAAAAACTTGGAGGTGGCGCGCTACACCCATCCGGAGCAGATCTACTACATCGGGCACTCCAACGGCTGGTGGAATTCTCCCAAGACACATCTGGCGGCCTGCATGGCCTTCTGGCTGAACACGAAGATGGACCTGATCAAGACCCATCCAAAGGTGATGGCTGTGGTGCGTGCGCGCCGCTGGATTGCGCCCTGGCTCTACCATTCGCGCTTCCTGGACAATCAGGGGCTGACGCTGATGAATCCGAAGGTGCGGGGGGCGCTGCATTTGCACCGGGGGCGGCGGGGAGCGGACGCACTCATCGTCACATTCATGAACTGGCAACTGCTTCTCGACGAGACCGCTGTGGTGGACACAAACGGCCTGCTCGCCGACTCGCCGGACACCAGAGCTTTTCTCGTGATGCAGGACTTGGATCCCGAACCGCTTCCAGAGTCCTGTCGTCGCGGCGGCGGCCGCTGGATGTTCGAAGTCCCAGCCATGCCGGTCTCGGCGATTCTCATTCTGGCGAAGCCGGAGCGGGCCACCCCCGTGGTGCAGGCGGAGCAACTTGAGGAGCAACTCTCCGTGCGAGTCTTCGACCCCGCGCGGAAAGTGCGTTTCTTCTCGATGAACGTGCGCACGGAGGAAGCGGTCTTCGTTCCCAACAAGCGCCGAGACGAGACCACAGACACGTACTGGCTGACCAATGCCAATGCGCCAACGAGGAGCAAATCCCCCGTCCTATTCGAGCGGCGGCTGCATTTCACCGATTTCGAGAGTCTCCGCCAACGCAGACATGCCGAGGTGATTCTCACGGAAGGGAAGCTCACGCTGCGCACGCGCGCCTTGATTTCGCCGCGGCTCGCCGATGCCGACTTCGAAGACTCGAACCATGATCCGAACGACCCGCAATCCGGTTCGCGCTGCCTGCGAATCGAGCCCCGGCAACAGCTCCGCCATTTTCCGCTGCATCTCGTCCCTGGCAGAACCTACCGCATCAGCGTCTGGGTGAAGCGCTCGAACGCCAAGGGGGCAGTCTACGCGAATGTGCACCACCACATGACCAAGCGCAATCACGCGTTCGGCATGGGCGTGAAACCCGGCGCCTGGCAGCGGCTGGAGACGGAGTTCACGATGCAGCCGGGAATGGACCAGCCACATCTCTACCTCTACAACTGGCAGGGCGCCACCGAACCAGCCTGGTTCGACAACGTGCAGATTCAGGAACGCCACCCCTACGGACGCTGAAGCCGGTGCTGGCGAGACCGGGAGGGCTATGCCGATGGAGCGGAGCAGGCCCGGATCCGTCAGGACTGGATGCGGGCCAGGATCCGTGCGGCATTGTCGTGTAGGATCTGCTCCTTCTCCACGTCGCTCAGTTTGGCGCCCATGATCTTGCCGAGTTGTTGCGTGAGACTGTAGAAGTAGCTGTCCGAGCCGAAGACGATCTTCCCGACCCCTGCGCCAGCCACAAGCTCCTCCACCAAGTCACGTCGGCAGCTGCTTACACAGGTGTCGATGAACACATTGGGGGCCGCCAGGGCGGTCTGGATGTAGGCGTCTGGGTTCGTGCTTCCTCCGTGGGCCAGGAGAATGGACAGTTCCGGGAAGCGCTCCGCGATCCGCAGAATGGCATCGAATTGCCGGTCCTGCCCCCAGGCATGGAACAGCACGGGAAGAGCCCGTTCGTTTGCCAGTTCATAGGCTGGCATGTAGGCGGAGTCGTCGTAGAGAAACCCGTTGTGGTCATGCAGCTTCAGGCCCGTGAAGCCTTCTGCCAGCCAGTGTGCTGTCTGTCTGCGCACTTCCGTAGCGGAGATGGGAAAGAGGGAAACATAGCCAAGAATGCGGCCCGGACAGGCCTTCATGAATCTAAGCACCTCCGCATTTCCCCATCCCATGTCGCGTCCCATGCACTGCATGTGGCTGCAGACGATGCTGCGGACATGGGCGCGGTCGAGGACCTCCTGGAAGCCTTCGGGAGTGAGATCGGGAATTGGGTAGGCGTAGCGGCCAACATGGCCATGCAGGTCCAGCACCTCGAAATCCGGCGCTTCCCCGAGCCGTAGTTTTTCCAGCAACGTTGTCATCGGCAGATTCCCTCCTGTAGTCGGAGAAAGTTTCCTGCACCAATTTTCCGTTGGTTCTCCTCGGTCAGATCTGAGTAGAGGAACTGGCCGATGGACGCTCCGGCTTCGGATGTCGGCAAGCCCGTGCCAAACAGAAGTCGGTCCGCCCCCACCTTCTCGACGTAGAACTCGATTCCCCGATGGGCGGTGAAGTTGTTGCCCAGCGAGAGATGCACATTCGGGAACGTCTGCAGGAGAGGCACGAGGTTCCGGTTCTGGTTGTAGGGGACTTCGGCGACGATCAAAGGAAGTTTGGGAGCCCATTGCGCCATCGCCGCAACAAGGGGCAGCGGCACGAGACGGAACAGGCACACCACCGGAAGGCAAGCGGCCTGCAGTGCCTCCAGCAGTGGTTTCGCAACCCAGCGTTCGGGAAGCCACTGGTCTGGGCCGGGCCGCAGCACGACGGCTCCCGCACCGAACTCGATGGCCTGAGACACCTGCTCCGATTCGGGCGGCACGTCCCCGCACTGAGCAGGCAGGACGATTGGGCAGGGGATCAACTCCGGGAACTTCCGACACGCCTCATAGAGTGTCTCGTTCGAGTGCACTGCATCGAAATCAATCCCGTCCGGGGTGATCCGCGTGACGGCACGGCTGATCCGGTGTCTGCGCAGTTCCGCCACAAGCTCCTCGGCGGACACGCCTTCACGGACTCCCGCCGCGAGCCCCCCGAATCCCGCTTGTACATCGATAAGTTCCACCATGATTGTCCCCTGTTTCCTAGTCTTTAGGGTCGGCGCGGAAAGTTCTTCACATTTTGCTGCTGTTCATTTTGATTTCTGACGAGGCGCGAGCAAGCGGGCACACCCAATGGTGTGTCCCGAGCGAAGCAACGAAATCAGGGGTCAAAAGGGACGCAGAGCATCTTACTGTTGTCAAGCCGTTTTGCGAAATTTTGGCGCGAAAAAATCCCTACCATCCTCTGCCGAGAGATTTTCTG
>JAGLDW010000966.1 GCA_023145395.1 Lentisphaeria bacterium
CTCCGCCTTCGACAAGCTCTCGCGGGTCTTCTCCAGTTCCGTTGTCGTACTGCTCGGAGCGAGCGCCGTTGCCGCCTCGCGCAGCAATGCGTTCACGCGCTCGGTGTCTTCCCCCTTCTTGAGCATCGCAATGGCTTTGCGGAGGCTTGATGCCGATCGCTTGCCGTGCACGAGTCGTCCCAGGCGCCGGAAGTACCCGGAGGCGTTGTCGTCCATAGTGGGCAGCATGCCCGGGAAGGCACGTTTCCCCCGAGGCAGCCCTCGGCGGAACACCTCCACCTTTTCCGCAGCCTTCGATTCCAGTTTTCGCAGGGCGGCGAGGGCATCCGCAACCAGTTCGCGCTGGCGATCGATCTGTGTGGCCAGTTTGGCAGCGCTGCTTGACTCGGAACCGTCCCGCGCGGTGGCCGCATCCAGTTCAACGCGCAATGTGGACAGCTCTTCCAGTTCCTCCGCGTAGTGTGCGGCCGCCTTTCGGATTCCCGGCTCTGAAATGAAGAACCCCTCGTTCACGTAGGGTTCGACGTATTGGTTCCATTCCGTCTGATCGTTGTTCCAATGCCGGTTGAACAGGCTACCGATCACCGGGACCACTTGCCCGGTGAGCCCGAATGTGCTGACACCCGAAGAGACCGCCCCCATCACAAACACGATCAGCAACTCGGCGGCGGTGAACTTGCGCACGACGCGGACGAGGCGACACAAAGGATTGATCGCCACGGCGGACAGAACGAGCAGGATGTAGGGGTAGAGCGGGATCTGGTTCGCGGTTGGGAGCATCATACGCCGATTTTCGAGCACCACGGTCAACGCGGCGAACACGCCCGCGAAGAGAGCGCCCACGAGAAGGGAGCGCACGGTGATCTGATGGTCGGTGTTTTTGTCGTTCATACTCGCCATATGGTTCCGTATGTCTAGCCTGGTCATTGCACGAAATATCCAGGCTGCAAAAAGCGGTCGGTCGCCCAGCTTCCTTTCGGAGGCGGCGGAGGGTGCGCAATATAGCCTAGGGCATTCCCTTTGCGAGACGCAGGGCAGGGCGCTTGGCAAACCCGTACTGAGTAAAGATTCGAGTCCGAAAGACTCGTCCAGTGGCTCGGGACCTCCGGGACCGGGGGCGTATTCCCAGATGATCCGACCAGTGGCTCGGGACCTCCGGGACCGAGGGCGTATTCCGCTTGACTCGCGGTCCGTGGAGGTCCCGCACCACTAGGAGCTGATGGTCGCAAAACGGGAAAAGGCTTTCTGTCCTCCTTGCACTGCAGTGCAGGCGCGGCATCTTGCGAGCGTCCAGGCTCTTCGTCGCTGCCAACGCCTTTCCGGAGACTCGCTCATGACCGGCATGATCTTCGACATTCAGAAGTTCAGCATCCACGACGGTCCCGGCATCCGCACCACGGTCTTTCTCAAGGGCTGTCCGCTTTCCTGCAAATGGTGCCACAACCCCGAGTCCTCCGTCAGTGCGCAACCCCAGCTTTCCTTCACCCCCTCGCGCTGCATTGGCTGTGGCGCATGCTTCCAGGCCTGCGTCAACGATGCCCACCAGATGGCGGGTCAGGACCACACCCTGCTTCGCGATGTCTGTGTGGTCTGCGGCGCCTGCGCGGAGACGTGCTACGCGGATGCGCTCGAGATTGTCGGTCACGAGGCCACGGTCGATGAAGTCATCGAGGAAGTGCTGAAAGACAAGCCCTTCTACGAGACCTCCGGTGGTGGCATGACCCTCTCCGGCGGGGAGCCCCTCGCCCAGATCGACTTCACGGAGGCGTTGCTGGTGCGCGCCAAGAGCGAAGGCTTGCACTGTTGCATCGAAACCAGCAGCTTTGCCCCCTTCGCCCACATGGAGCGACTTCTCCCCCACATCGACATTTGGTTGTGCGACCTCAAGGCCATGAACAGTCGTCTGCATGAGGAGGCCACCGGTGTTCCCAACGAGCAGATCCTCGAGAATGTGCGCAAACTGCACGCCGCCGGCGCGGACATGTTCCTGCGCCTTCCCATCATTCCCGGTTACAACGACACCGAGGAGCACTTCGCCGCCGTTGCGGAGTTCGCGGCTGCCCTGCCCAACATCCAGGGACTTGAGATCATGCCCTACCACCGACTGGGTGAGGGAAAGCTCGATCGGCTTGGACTTGGCAACCTCGAACGCACCAAGGGCGAGCAGCCCGAGCCCGAAACGGTCAAAGCCTGGGTCGAAGGACTCCGAGCCCGAGGAGCCATCGTCGTCAACGAAGTGTAACCGACCTGTTTGGGATTCAGTATCGGTCCTTATAACTCACATTTTGGTTGCGCAGAAGGCCTGGGGCGGGTTCCTATAGTAGACACTAGCTATTGGTCTGCCGCAGGTTCCAGACCGAGTTTCTCCATCGCCTCGTCAAAGGCTGCTACCCCCTTGTCGAGTTCATAGCCAACAGCTCGGTAGTAGTGCTCGGTGAAGAAAAAGTACTTGGCGACACAACGATCGACGAGATAGAACTTGTCCGTCTTGACAGTAGGCATTCTCAACACGTGTCCAAGTGTGAAATTCTGTAGAGTCATCTGGCGCGTAGAGGCGTTGAGTTCCACCGTCCGACGCAACACGATCGCGCGTTTGAGCCGCAGCAAGTCTCCTTCGTCTCGCAACAACACAGTAAAGCGCTTCAAGCCAGTGACCGGATCTGGTTGATTCATCTGCCACAGCTTCTGTCCCCAAGCCTCGCGATCGGGACAGTCCAAGATTTCAATTTTGGGAACTGGCTGCAGCAACACATCCGCCAAACTTGCCTCGACGTCCTTTCGTTCGGTGAAAGTCATGGCTATGGCCTTGCTTGGTTCACCGTCATTCAACCGCTTCTGTTTCTTCCTTTCACGGTCATCCGAATCGTCGGTACAAAGATCGTGCAGGCCTGACTCTTTCGCCGCAAGTTTCCGCACAAAACTGCTGATCCGATTCACACCCATACCGCTATCGAGTCCTTCAGACGTCAGAAAAATCAGCTTTTTCTCATCCACCTCAGTGGCGAGTCCGCGGCGCTTTATGACTTCATAAATTTGCCGACAGACCAGGATTTCCTCTCCGGGAAAGTGTCCTTGATAGAATTCATTGAAGGGATGCACTTTTGCCAGTTCGGCGTTGGTAGCCACCACATCGTCTGCCATCTGCTGCAAGATCTTGAGCCGTGGGTTTTCCGTCAGGAAACTCAGGTTGAACACATCTTCAGCCCGAATGCGGTAGGCATCACGGAAGAGCTCTGCCCCAAAACTATCAAAATCATCTACATCCTTAGGAAAGTTATGCACTGTGGATGCGTCATTGTCCAACACGTGCGGCGTGATGACGATGATCACTTCCCTACGGCTGTTGATCTTTTCCTTTGAGCTAAACAAAGCACCAATCAGAGGAATGCTACTGAGAAAGGGCACCTTGCTACGTATACTGTTGTCATCTTGGGCCACCAGGCCGCCGATGATGAAGGGCGTGTTGTTGGCGATCCTGGCAAAGGTCTTGACCTCGCGCACAGTCAGCGTGGGTGAACGCGCGACCTCATACGAATTCCCTCCCGCATCTGTCGCGTGGATGATCACATCTCCGCCCGGTTTCCGCGCCGTAACCGTGGCGGTTATCTGCATGCCGATTTCTTCACCATCGGCGCAGATTCGGGGACGAACCATAAGCTGAATCCCGGCTGTCAATTCACGGAAACTGACTTGCGTGAAGTTGCCGTTAGAAGCGAACTTGCTCTCAGCCACAGGGATCTTCTCCGAAACGTCGATGGACGCCATGCGGTTGTCGAGAGTAAGTACGCTCGGCCGAGAAAGCACGCGTGCCGTCTTGGAAACTATCAGTGCTTGGATCCGGGTTTCGAATTGTCCGAAGATATTGGTGACATTCCCCAGGGCGGTGGAGGGATCGATGATGGCTCCAGCACTACTCAGCAGGTCAATGTTGCCGAAGCGTACAGCTCCGCTACTATGTTTTGCCAACCAGTTTCCCTTTGAAAGCCCACCTCGATTCAGTTCCCACTCGACGCCAAGCTCTGTCAGTTCTGCGGAGCCAATCTCTAGCACCAGTGCTTCAATCATGATCTGTCGGGCCGGTGTGTCGAGCGTCTTGCGAATACGCTCGAGGAGGCAACTGAACTGCTTCGGCTTGTCGCGTTCGTAAAACACAAGCAGATCAGTGGTCGGGTCCATATCAGTCTGTGGGAAATTTTTCTTTTTCTCATCAGGCAAACCGTCTCCAGTGGTGCTTGGCATGACAATGACACAAGGCATGGCAGCCACGTTCACCGGAGCTCCGGGCTCACAGGTTTGGTATCCAAACACTTTGAGCATGTCGAGGCAACGCTTCGGATCCGTGTAGCTCAAGCTGACGCGCTCTGTGACAATCGTGTCCGGCAGAACACTGGGGCCGACTGGAGTTGCCGCTGGAGCATCCGCGGCATGCAACCATGCAGCCGCAAACACGAAGACACACAACACTGCAATTAGCAGAGCATGCGCTGAGCGAGCCATGTCATTCCGTGGCAATGCCAAGGCGCACACAGTATTCTGGTACGCTCTGCTAGGTCGGTCATGGAGATCAGCCGGAGTATGCGTAGAAATTGCCATCGACACCTCGCATTTTCTCTCAGCACGTTATTCGCTGCAAGTCCAAGAAATCATTCAATGCAACTTGACACTGCATCAGTCGATCCAGGAGTTCAAATGATCGGGCTGGCAGATTCAGGTTGCGGACGTGTCGCATTGATTCAGGTGACAGCACCAGCGCCACTGCCATTGTGGATATGGGGTTCCAATACCTGTCCACTGCTGCCACCAAAAACAGAGCTGAAGACATGCTTCATCTTCCGCAGAATTGCCCCGGAAACGCTCTGTGTACGTTCCTCAATCTGTGGTGCAGCCGCTTCCAACATGGCGTGCTCAGCGGCGACTTGCCGCTGAGCCACGATGCAGCTGATGGCCGCCATGGCTTCCGGCCGGGCCTCAAGCACCGGAAGTAGGTCTTCTTTGGTGATTTCATAGGCAATCACACTGGTAGCAGCCTTCACGCAAGCAGGGCTGGCCTCATCGGTCAGCAACCCCATCTCGCCGTAGAAGTCCCCAGGAACCAACTTTCCAACTTTGACTTCATCCCCACTCTGACTCGAGCTTGCTGACATCTCCAGTAGACCCTCTACCACAACAAACATCGAATTGCTGCGTTCTCCTTCGACCAGCAAGGTTGCTCCCTGTGGAAATTCCCGCGGCAGCAAAGCCTCGGCCAACGTATGGATTTCGCCGGCCGTGAGTGCCTTGAACCAGCCAATGCGCGATAGCAGCACGCCACGGTCCTCGAGCATCGCAGGTTGATGTTGCCGCTTGGGCATCGAAGCGACGTAGGTGTCCTGCTTCGGATAGGCGAGGGTCATTCCGGATTGATGCAGGTGCTGCAAAACACTGCTGATGACCGTGTGCCGTGCCTTTGGGGGGGAGACCAGACGCGGCAAAATCCAATAGCGAAGCCGGTATTCCACCCCAGAATTCGTGATGCCCGTGATCCGCGCCTTGGGAGCCGGACTGAGCAATGGTCCCTCGTGTTCACCGGCCACGGCTTTCACGGCGGCATTCAGCACTCGAAGAGCTCGGTCACTGGGCACCGAAAAGTCAAGGGTGAAATCTAGGTCGAAACGGCTCTCTTCGCCGGGTGTCATGAAGTTCGTGACAACCTTCTGCCCCATTATATTATTCGGTACCATGAGCATGTTGTTGTCCGTGGTCCGTAGGCGGGTAGTGCGCCAGTTGATCTCCTCAACGCAGCCAATCAAATCCTCTCCAGCCCCCGGATTATCCACGATCATGATCCAGTCCCCAATCGTGTAGGGACGATCGACATTCACCGCCAGCCCGGTGAACACATCGAGAATGATGTTGCGTAGGGCAAAGCCAAGGACGATACCCATGGCGCCCGAAGTGGCCCAAAATCCGGTTACTGGACGGTCAAATACCACGGCCACAATGCCGGTCGCGGCAATTACATAAAGCAGGCAGGCGGTGATGTCCTTGAGCAAGCGGGGAATTCGTCCCTGAACGGTACGAGCGATGAGCCCATCCCAGAAGAAAACCGTAATCAAGCGGTTAATGAAAAAGGCGGCGGAAAGCCAAAGGCCGATCTGTAGCCCATAGTCAAACACTTGACGGGTTTGATTGAGAGCCTCCAGACCAAACTGTCGAAGCACATTCTCAGTGTTGAATCCGACGAGGATGAACAACAGGAAAATTATGGTCGGCCCAAGCAGCCGTTTTAGGGTAAGCTTTCTCATTGGACTACCCCCGTCACCACCTGCAAGAGAGATTTCTCCCTCCTGCAATCCACACGAAACATACGCATTGCCCGCATCATGTCGATTGAGACCTCGGTCCCGAATACGCCGCTAAACACCTGCCGCAGTTCCCGGCCAAGCCAGCCAATCGCCAGCGCTTCCGGGTTCTCGTCATTGTTGTCTTCGTTCGTCATAGCCGTTCACCTGAGTGTTGTATCTCAAACTAGCCTGTACTGGTAAAACGCTTGTACCGAGCCAGCTATTGGGTGATGGATGAAGAAGTTTTTCTTTTTGTGGTAATGGCCAGGTCCTTCCCCGATTGCGCCTGAGGCCAATTAAAACAAAACTTAGGGACGTTCACGCAGAATGCAATTGCCGTCTGCGTGGCGATTCCTTCCAACGTCCTATTCGCCTTTCGCATCGTTGGTCGTCGTTTTCGTCTCGACCCGCGACTCTTGACAATGCGCGTGCCCGCGCATATCGTCAGCCACGGGATCGGATCGGTTCCAACGCGTCAAGCACGCAATTTGCATCAACGGAGAGCGATCATGTCGAAGAAAACCACCAATGTCGTCTTCATCGGAGCCGGCAATCTGTCCACCACCTTCCACTATCCCTCCCTGGCGGAGATGAAGGATGTGAAGATCAAGGCCGTCTGCGATCTGATTCCGGAGAAGGCGAAGGCCAACGCGGAGACCTTCGGCATCCCCTCTGTCTACACCGACTACAAGGAAATGCTCGAGAAGGAGAGTTTCGACGCGGTCTACATCGTCATGCCGCCACAGGACAGCTTCAACCTGCTGCAGGATTGCCTGACCAGAGGGTTTCACACTTTTTCCGAGAAGCCACCGTGCGTGACGACATTCCAGACCAAGGCGCTGGCTGCCATCGCGGAGAAGAACGGTTGCATCACGCAACTGGGTTTTCAGCGCAAGCATGTCCCCCTGCTCAAGAAAATGCGTGCGATGATTGCTGAGAAGGGTCCGATCGACCAGTTTTTCACCGAGTTCATCAAAGCGTCGCCCAACGCGGGACTCTACTATCAGGGGCGCATTGACATTCTCACTTGCGACGCGATCCATCAGGTCGACACGGCTGTCTGGCTCGGCGGCGGCACGGTGCCGGAAGTCGCCAGCGTCTCTCGCCAGTCGTTCGTGGATCAGAACGTCAAATTCAATGCGCTCATGCAATTCGAGAGTGGAACCAGCGGATTCTTCAGCGGCAACTGGAACTCCGGGCGGCGCGATATCAGCGTTCAGATCCACGGGCAGAACTGCTGTGCCATCGTCGATATCGAGAATCAAGGCACCTACTACGATCCAGAGAATTCGGACGGCATCGTCGTCACGGCCGAGGAGGCCGCAGGTTCGGACAAGCCGTATCGCAAACTCGGTTTCTTCGATGAAGGACGCGAGTTCATCGACGCTGTGAAAGCGGGCGATCCGGCTCTGACCCAATCCTCCTTCCAGAAGTCCGTGGCGACCATGGAAACCGTGGAGCGCATCCTGGCCAACACCATGGGATGAGTTCCGCCCTCCTCTTGCCGCGTCCCCGCGGGCATTCGTGTCCGCAGGGACGCGGACCATCTGGAATGCGCCAAAGGAACCAACAGCGCACCATCCGGTCTCAAAACCATGCGATGATCTCAACAACAGAATCCGCCATCCGAAATAGGCGGGCAAAATCGGACCGATGGAGAGAGACGATGGCTAGACTGACTGCAATTCTTTTTTTGACGAGCGCCCTCGGTGTCTTGGGACAACAACCCTTCAAGGTGCAGGCGAAACTGGTGGATGGAGATGGCGGCGCCAAGCTTGTCGCCATCGAGTTCACCGTCCCTCCGCACCATTACCTGTACCACGAGCAATTGTCGGTGACACTCGCCGACTCCGGTGGCGCACTGATTCCTGTGAATCCTCCCAAACCCAAGAAGAAGTACGACACCACCTTCGAGAAGGAGATGGAAATCTACGACCACAGCTTCGGCATGGTCTACAAACTCTCCAATGTCGAACTTCCGGCAACGGTTCTTGTCGCCTATCAGGGATGCAGCGCAGACGCATGTTTTCTGCCTACGGAAGAGACATTTTCTCTCGGCGGGGAGAGCATCAAGACAGCCTCGGGTCCGAAAACTGGTGGAACCGAGCGAACCACGGGAGAATGGGAGGCGCTCGCCGACAACTTCGAGCTTGCTGGCAAGCAGGTGGGCTACATGTCCAGCGACAAGTTTCTCGCCTTTCTACACCAGGCGGAGACCGGTGTGTCCGAGAAGCCGGATTTGCTGACGGCCGTTTTTCAAAAATATGGTCTGCTAGTCGCCATCTTGGTCGTGCTTCCCCTGGGTTTTCTGCTGAATCTGACTCCCTGTGTATTGCCCATGATCCCGGTCAATCTAGCGATTATGGGAGCGGGCGCCCAAGCGGGCTCCAAGGCCCGTGGTTTCGGTCTCGGATCGCTGTATGGTGCGGGCATGGCGATCGTCTACGGCGCACTGGGGGTGATCGTCGTCCTCACTGGATCAAGATTCGGGCAGATCAACGCCTCGCCTTGGTTCAATGTGGGCATTGCCATCTTTTTTGTCGGCATGGCGCTGGCCATGTTCGATTTGTGGATCCTCGACTTTTCACGCTTTCAGAAAATGCCGACGCCCGGCAAGAAGAGCACCACGCCTTTCGTGACCGCCTTCGTCCTGGGTTGCACGGCGGCGCTGCTCGCCGGCGCTTGCGTTGCGCCCGTTCTCATTTCCGTCCTGCTTCTGGCCACGGACTTGTACGCCAAGGGCACGCCCTCCGGTCTCATTCTACCCTTTGCTCTCGGCGCGGGCATGGCGCTTCCCTGGCCTTTCGCGGGGGCGGGCCTCTCTTTCCTGCCTAAGCCCGGCACGTGGATGATTGTGGTCAAGAAGGTTATGGGAGTGCTCATCCTGGGTGCTGGTCTCTACTACGGCTACGCCGCCTACCAGCTCTTTTCCGAGTCGGGGGGAACCCATGAGGTGTCCGACCACCAGGGGTGGGAAACAGATCTTGAGGTGGCTCTCGTGCGGGCGCAGGCAGAAGCAAAGCCCCTTCTGGTGGACTTTTGGTCGCTCACCTGCAAGAGCTGTCTGAAAATGAAGGCGACCACATTCAAGGATTCCGAGGTCCTCGGCAAGCTGCAGAGCTACGTGGTGGTCGAGTTGCAGACAGATGGGGATAGGGCGAAGGTGGCCAAGCA
The DNA here is from genome assembly GCA_023145395.1 of Lentisphaeria bacterium. GTDB lineage: Bacteria > Verrucomicrobiota > Lentisphaeria > Oligosphaerales > Lenti-02 > JAGLDW01. The sequence continues at coordinate 9,498 of JAGLDW010000966.1, forward strand.
GGCACTGGAACGATATGGGGTACTCGGGCTGCCAACCTACCTGGTGTTGAAGCCCCTACGGGCGGACGCCCCGTAGGGTTTTCCACACTCCAGGGGACGGGGCAGGGGACGGGCAGCTCGCGGGGACGCTCGCGCTCCAGGGACATCGGTTTACATACCTTGC
>JAGLDW010000967.1 GCA_023145395.1 Lentisphaeria bacterium
CGTCCTCGCAGATCTGAAAGACGTCTGCGCAATTCGTGCCCGGCTGCCAGGAAGTACAGCCCGAGTTGCCCCTGACGCAGGTGTCGATGAGCGTGCCCGAGCACCGGCTTGCGGCTTCGGTGCAGACGTCTTCGCAGCTGTCGTCGCACAAAGCCGTGCCCGTCGAGAAGTTACAAACCTGGCCCGAGTTTACACAGTTGGCCCCGTCGACCCAGACATTGCAGCCTTCTTCTCCCATGGCGCAGGTCTGGATCGTGTTGTCGGCGCATTGACTATCGCCCGTGGCGCACTGATCGTCACAGAGCCTATAGCAGGTGGCCACGGCCTCGATGGAAGCGCAGGCCATGTGGTTCTCGGCGCAGTCGGCGAGATCCTGCCAGTGGGTGCAGAAATCCGCGCCCATGACGCAGCCTGTGATGATGGTGTTGTTGCAGTAGGTCTCGCCCTGGCTGCATTCGTTTTCGCAGCCCTCTACACATTGCGCTTCGGCGTCGACGACAAGGCAGACTTGCTCCGTTTCCGCGCAATTGGCACCGGACTGCCAAACGGTGCAGCCCTGGGGGCCGTTGATGCAGGCTTGGACGAAAGTGCCCAGGCAGCGAGTCGCGCCCAGGGTGCAAACGTTGGCGCAATCTTCGGCGCAGACCGCGGGCTGGGTCGCTTCGTTACACAAAAGCTCATCGTCCGCGCAATCGACGTCCGCTACCCAGACGCTGCATCCGTCCGTGCCGTTTTCGCAGATTTCGATGACCGTGCCGGCACAGCGGGTGTCGCCCAAGCTGCAGTCGTTTTCGCAGGCACTGACGCAGAGGGCTTCGCCCGTGCTGTCTGAGCAAAGCAAGTCCGAATCGGCACAGTTTTCGCCTATTTCCCAGGCCGTGCAGCCGTCTTCGCCCAGCAGACAATCGATGACGATGACACCCTGGCAAAGGCTATCGCCCGCCGTGCATTCATTTTCGCAAGCACCTCGGCATTCGGCGCCGTCGCAGACCGCATCGCCGATGCAGGTTTCCGTGGCGGTCCAGATGGCGCAGGTCGGCTCGCCCTCGTCGCGCAGACAGGTCTCAACGCCCGTGTTGTCCGCGTTGCAGCGCTCTTGGCCCAGGTTGGCCACCAGGCAGGCCTCGCCCAGGCCGAGGCAGGGATCGTCTTCCCCTCCGCCACCACTGCATGCCGTCAGGTTCAAAGTCGCCAGCGCGCATAGACAGATCCATCCCCTAAATTTCATGCTCTTCTCCTTGGTCGATCTGTTTGCTTTATCGTATTCCCAGGTTGTCGAAATAGTCATAGCCCAAATCTTCGTACTCGTCGGCGGGCTCAAAAACATCGTCCGGGATCAAATCACCGCTTGATATGCCGTCGATGCGCCGCAGGCTGTGATTCACGGAGATGATGGGCTCGGTGCCCCAGGCCGTGCCCGGGTCCTCGCCCAGGCGCCCGAAGGAATCCTGCAAAACATCGTCACAGTACAACAAAATGGCGTCGTTGCCGTTGAAGAGCCCGCAAAAGCCATGCGCCTCCGCAAGCCCGAGGGCCGCAAGGTCTGTACAAATCTGCTCGAAGGCCGACACGGAAATCTGCGAAGAGCAAAGCACAAAAACCCCACCCGCGGCCAAGGGCAGCTCGGGAAAAGTATAGGTGGCGGAGACATCCACGCTGCCGTTGTTGTAGCGCTCCAGGCGACAGCGACTCAGGTCGGCTACGCTGTTGTTGCCTGTGTTCGTGATCTCTAAGGCCTTGTTGTAGGAAGAGCCCTCCACGTACTCGGAGAGAATAAGCCTGGCCTCGGCCGTCGCCTCACAGATGGCCCCACCATCCGCTTCCACGCAGAGCTCACCCTGGTCGGCGCAGTCGAGCCCGGCCTGCCAGGCGTTGCACAACTCGACCTGTGCAACACAGCTTTCGATGACATCGCCTGCACAACGGGTGCTGTCCTGCTCACATTGGCCACTGCAATCCAGCACACAGCTTGCCGAGCCTCCGCTTTCGATGCAGTTCTTGCCCCCGGCGACGCAGTTTTCGACGACCTCCCAGCGGTTGCAGGATTCGGCCTGCGCGTTGCAGGCCTCGAGGAGTTCACCCATGCAACGAAGAGCGCCCAGGCTGCATTGCGCGGAGCAATCCTCTTCACAAGCTGCCGTGCCATTGCTCAGCACGCAAAACTGGCCCCCATCAGCACAATCTTCTCCGGCCTGCCAACTGTTGCAGTCGTCCAGCCCAGTCACACATGTTTCGATAACACTGTCGCTACAGCGACTGGCCCCAGGACTACAGACCTGACTGCAGTCATCAATGCAAACCGCGGGTTCGGAAGTATCGTCGCAAAGCCGGTCCGTGGCGCCGCAATCCTCGCCTTGTTGCCATGTCGGGCAGCCGTCCATACCCACGGCGCAAATCCGAATCTGCGCCATCACACATTCGCTCTGCCCCAAAAGGCAGACATCCTCACAGTTTCTTTCGCATTTCCCATCAACACAGATGCTGTCGTCACCGCAGGTCTCGCTCAAGGACCAAACCAGGCAGGCACCTTCTTCATCCAGCCCACAAGTTTCCACCGCATTTTCACCAACCACGCAGCGGTCCTGTCCATACTGAGAATCACTACAAACATTGGCAAGCTGCAAGCAGGTATCCGGGTTGCTCCCCTCCTCACAACCAAGGCCGCAAATGCCAACAAATCCCAAAACAAACACAACAAACGCACGCATCACATTCTCCCGATCCGCAAACGAACCAGTCCCCATGATGCACCGACAGGGCCTCGGAGCGCAAGCGCACGCCCCGGAAGAACCTCGTCGCCTGTC
>JAGLDW010000968.1 GCA_023145395.1 Lentisphaeria bacterium
AAGGCCGCGGCGCAGGTCTCCACCAGGTCGCCGTTGCAGCGCAGCTCGGCGGCCGTGCATTCTTCGCCACAGTCGGTCCGGCAGAGGGCTTGTTCCCCCGAGGCGTCGCAGACCTGGCCGTCTTCCGCGCAATCGCTCAGGGTCATCCATTCGGTGCAACCGGAAACAGCCATCGAGCAGTATTGCAACAAGCTGCCGTCACAACGGGTTTGGTTTTGTGTGCATAGGTTTTCGCAGTCTTGTACGCAGATGGCCGCGCCCATGGAGGCATCGCAAACCCAGCCCGTGGTGTCGGCGCAGTCCGTGCCCGATAGCCACTCGGTGCAGCCCAACTCGCCCATGATGCAAGTTTGGATGACCGTGCCGGCGCACAGGCTTTCGCCCAGGCCGCAAAGGTTTTGACAGGCGTCTTCGCAAGAAGCCGTGCCCGAGACGTCCTCGCAGATCTGAAAGACGTCTGCGCAATTCGTGCCCGGCTGCCAGGAAGTACAGCCCGAGTTGCCCCTGACGCAGGTGTCGATGAGCGTGCCCGAGCACCGGCTTGCGGCTTCGGTGCAGGCGTCTTCGCAGCTGTCGTCGCACAAGGCCGTGCCCGTCGAGAAATTACAGACCTGCCCCGAATCCACGCAGTTGGCCCCGTCGACCCAGACGTTGCAGCCTTCTTCTCCCATGGCGCAGGTCTGGATCGTGTTGTCGGCGCATTGGCTGTCGCCCGTGGCGCACTGATCGTCACAGAGCCGATAGCAGGTGGCCACGGCCTCGATGGAAGCGCAGGCCATGTGGTTGTCGGCGCAGTCGGCGAGCTCCTGCCATTGGGTGCAGAAATCCGCGCCCATGACGCAGCCTGTGATGATCGTGTTGTTGCAGTAGGTCTCGCCCTGGCTGCATTCGTCTTCGCAGCCGTCCAAACATTGTGCTTCCTCGTCGACGACAAGGCAGACCTGCTCCGTGTCGGCGCAATTGGCACCGGACTGCCAAACGGTGCAGCCCTGGGGGCCGTTGATGCAGGCCTGGACGAAAGTGCCCAGGCAGCGATTCGCGCCCAGGGTGCAAACGTTGGCGCAATCTTCGGCGCAGACCGCGGGCTGGGTCGCTTCGTTGCACAAAAGCGCATCGTCCGCGCAATCGACGTCCGCTACCCAGGCGCTGCATCCGTCCGTGCCGTTTTCACAGATTTCGATGACCGTGCCGGCACAGCGGGTGTCGTCCAAGCTGCAGTCGTTTTCGCAGGCACTGACGCAGAGGGCCTCGCCCGTGCTGTCTGAGCAAAGCAAGTCCGAATCGGCGCAATTTTCGCCTATTTCCCAGGCCGTGCAGCCGTCTTCGCCCAGCAGACAATCGATGACGATGACGCCCTGGCAAAGGCTATCGCCCGCCGTGCATTCATTTTCACAAGCGCCCCGGCATACGGCACCGTCGCAGACCGTATCGCCGATACAGGTTTCCGTGGCGGCCCAAATGGCGCAGGTCGGCTCGCCCTCATCGCGCAGGCAGGTCTCGACGCCCGTGTTGTCCGCGTTGCAGCGCTCTTGACCCAGGTTGGCCACCAGGCAGGCCTCGCCCAGGCCGTCGCAGTGATCGTCTTCCCCACCACCGCCGCCACTGCATGCCGTCATGTTCAAAGTCGCCAGCGCGCATAGATAAATCCATCCCCGGAATTTCATGATCTTCTCCTTGGTCGGTCTGTTCTAATTACCGCAGCCCCGGGTTATCGCAGCCCCAGGTTATCGAAATAGTCATAGCCCAAATCTTCGTACTCGTCGGCCGGCTCAAAAACATCTCCCGGGATCAAGTCACCGCTTGAAATCCCGTCGATGCGCCGCAGGCTGTGATTCACGGTGATGATGGGCTCGGTGCCCCAGGCCGTGCCCGGGTCCTCGCCCAGGCGCCCGAAGGAATCCTGCAAAACATCGTCGCAATACAACAAGATGGCGTCATTGCCGTTGAAGAGCCGACAGAAGCCATGCAACTCCGCAAGCCCGAGGGCCGCAAGGTCGGTGCAAATCTGTTCGAAGGCCGGCACGGAAATCTGCGACGAGCAGATCACAAACACCCCACCCGCGGCCAAGGGCAACTCGGGGAAGGTATAGGTGGCGGAGACATCCAGGCTGCCGTTGTTGTAGCGCTCAAGGCGACAGCGACTCAAGTCGGCCACGCTGTTGTTGCCTGTGTTCGTGATCTCTAAGGCCTTGTTGTAGGAAGAGCCCTCCACGTACTCGGAGAGAATCAATCTGGCCTCGGCCGTCGCCTCACAGA
>JAGLDW010000969.1 GCA_023145395.1 Lentisphaeria bacterium
GAGAGACCGTCCGAGCGCCGCTGCCGAAAGCACAGCCGCGAGGCGTTCGTCCGCTCGAAGTTTGACAGCTGCGTCCTCACCCCCGACCACATAGCTTGCCTCGCCGTCGCACCGGGTAAGCACATCCTTCCACCATGTCCGGGCTTCGTCAGTCCGGCCCTCCTTGGCGGCGAACACCCCGAGAAGAAAACGGGCCAGCCGGCTGTGTTCCCCAAGATAGGATGCCGCACCCAGGTTCTCGGGGAACTCGAACACATCACGGCACCGCTGTTCGGCGAGCGTGCCATTCCCGTCTCCCCAATGTGCCATCGCCGCAACCAGCAGCGCATCCACGTACAGTCGGCGCACGGAGGTGCCACCCTCGTAGACGGAGAAACGCGTTGCGAGGAGCAACTGCACAGCCTCTTCGGCGCGACCATCATCAAACACGCAACGCGCTAGGCGAAAGGTCACATCGCCACGGCGGCGCAGGTCTGCGGGCGTTGACTCCCAAAGCGTGCAGCGCTCCGTCACATCATGGGTTGCGCGCAGGCAGTCATCCAGCTGGAGAAGCGCTCGTCTCTCCATCGGGTGCTCCGTCAGCAAGACGCGAAGAAATCCCGCCGCAGCGTCCAGGTCCCCCGTCACGCCTTCGGCCCAATCGGCCAACGCCTTCGCAGCGAGCGCCCGCACGGATTCGCAAGAGGACTCGAGGCACGCCTCAAACTTTTCGACCGCTCCCTCGACATTGCCATGCTCCGCACACCACACGCCTATGAGATAGGTGATGCTTCCAGCGCTGTCCCCTTCCAGTCTGGCCTCAGTCCGACGCAGCAGTTCCGCTTCCTCCCACCGGCACGGCAACACCCAGCCGACGTTTCCACTCGCCGCAGCCACCGCCGCGGCAGTAGCTCCCGAGACATCCCCCTCCGTCGTCAGCATGCCGCACCGCAATGCATTCCAGAGCGGCCCATCAGTCACGACACCTTCCCGGTCCCGCAGATATTCCAGCAGACACGCCACGTCATCAAGCCAGCCCACACGCCAATAGAGCAGGATAGCCTCAAGTAGCAGCGCGTCTCGGTGCGCCACGCTCTCGGGCGAGTCAGCAGGCATGCCTGGAAGCGAGTGCGGAACTCCCTGGTCCGTTTGCAGAAGAACGCTCTCGCACCACGCCTGGGGGAATAGATTCAGGTCTGCGGACTCCGCATTCGCAACGGGCATGCCACAACGCCTGCGAACTCCGTTCAGCAGCACGCGCGGATCGATCAACTCCGGTCGTGCATCAACCAACTCCTCCAACAGCGGCAAGGCGCCCAGCAGTTTTCCGCATAGGAGTTCCGCCTCGGCCAAGGCAAGCAACGCCGCGCACCGAAACCGTCCATCCCGACGCGCGACCATGGCATGATCCCAGATAGCGTAGTACCAGCGCGGCTCCCCAAACATACGCAGTAGGCGCAGCGCGGCCGCAAGGACCAGGCTGTGTGCTGTAGCGTCGCCGGGATCCTCCCGCGCCGCCTCAAGAGCCATTTCGTAAGCCTGTTCGAACGCCCCAGTCTTCAGAGCGAGTTCCGCTGCGAGCAAGTTTCGAGCCGGTTTAGCGAGTGCGGCATTCTTGACCGTCAGCAACCTGCGTGCCGCCTCCCAAGCGTGGGTCTTGAGATACTCCTCAACTTTGCGGAGATCGGGTTTCGCGCGGGCCTGCATGGCCCACTGTACTGGTGGGTCTGTGGGACGGTCCGGATCGAGGGCGCGCGGGTCGTCCCCTCCCCTCCAATCCTCGGCAAGCAGCAGAGCGCCGTCCTCTGCGTGCAAGACCACTAGGCAGGGAGGCGTTCCCTGTAGATCGATCGAGACCGTCTCGCCGGGTTGCAGACGCACCGTGTGCTGCAACGTGCCGGCCGCGACAGCCACCGACACGGTGACCGGACCGGACACGTCGATCGAGTAGATGTCGAGCTTGCCGCCTTCGCGACACTCCGTCGCCGCCACTGCAACGCGTTCGTTGGCCCAAGTCAGCTCGGGCATGTCCTCTGTTCCAAACCAACTGCCCCTCGTCCGAACAACTTCCTGAGGTTCCATCCAACCAGTCACAAACTGCGACTCGAGCACCCCCGCCTGGATTTCGACATACTGTCCGTCCTCGTCGGTCAGAAAGCTCTCCCAGATCCGATTGTCCTCCTGAGTGCCCCAGGTGAAGTACTTCTGGCCGGGCTCCAGCCAGCGTGGCGCCACGTGGTAGGTGCCCTGGCAGCTATTCAGATAGTAGGCGCCGAAGAAATCCCGGTACGATCGATAGCCAAAGTGATCGAGGGGGCGCGTGTTGTTCACGTGCATGGACACATCGACGCCGTCGCGCATCGGAAAAGGAAGCGATTCGGAGCCCACCGTCCAATCACAGCGACAGACAAAGCGCATGTCATCCGTCGCGGGGACTGCGGCATTCTGCCAATGATAGAGACGTTCGCGCACCAGCTTTGGATTGGTGAAAGTGAGTGCCACGTCCAGGGCGGCGCGATCGCGCCGCAGCGAGATTCGCGCTTGCCAGCGCAATCGTGTGGCGAGATCGATATCACCGACTGTCACAGACACGCTGTCCTCGCACTCCTCAATGTGGAAGAACACGGGAGAGACCGTGCTGACTGTGTGGCCGCGAGTCGGGAAATTGAATTCGATTCCTCCGCTTATCCATGCCCCGCGCAGAGCGACCAGCGCAGGTTTGACCACGTTGTTGCGATAGAACAGCTCCCGTCCGCTCCGAAGGTTGCGCACAGAATAGACGCGTCCGTTCATGTCCGGCAAGACGATGACTTCAAGCAAGCCATTGTTCAGGATGACTGCACGGTGCATGCGTTCCTGTTCAAACGGCATCGTTGCGATGTCGATATCGTCCTGCATTTGATAGGGGAACGGTCGCGCGCGGCCGCGACGCATCCCACTGAAATTGAGAGGAGGATAGGGATCATCATCCCCCCGCACGTGCGTCGGGATCCGAATCGTCGTCATCACAGCACGCAGGGTTGACACGAATAACTTCCCCGTGATTACTCTTCGAGCGATTTGAGGTAGGCGATCGCGTCCGCCAATTTCTCCTTGGCGGGAGCAGCGCGAAAATCCTCGATCGTGATGAAATGCTGATAGTCGAGCTTCTTCAGCTCGCGCATCAGGACGGGAAAGTCGAACAAGCCCTCGGCCATGCGACAGCCTTCCCACTTCCAGCTCACCGTGCCCTTCTCATCCGCCTCACCCGCTGCGGGCCGGTGCGCGCCGACATGGAGATGCGCGATGTAGGGCCCCAGCAGCTGCAAAGCCAGCGCGATCGTCTCATAGCCGTCGCGCACCATATTTTGCGGATCGTAGATCACTCCAACATCATCCGGACTGAAATTGCTCACCACGCGATAGGCCAGCGAGGCACTCGGGTGAATCGTGTTGCCATGTATTTCCATGAGGATCTTCACACCCGTGCCGCGCGTCAACTCCAAGACGCGGGCATAACCGGCCACGGTCTCGCCGTAGATCTCCCAGTAGTTCTGGCTACCATCGGGTTTGAAACCGGAATACGCGCCGACGCGGATGAACGGCGCCCCTGCCTCGACCGCTCCCTCCAGCAAGTTCTTGATCTGCTCCAGATCCGTGCATGCCGCGTTGGAGGCCAGGCCCGCGAGCGCGATGCCATGATCAGAGAGAATCTTGCGGATCTCGGGCGCCTTTTCCTTGAAGTTTTCCGGGCTCACATCGTTCACGTGGTAGCCCCAGGAGGATGGCTCCGCCTTGGCCCGCTGCTCGTCCGTGACGCGCCGCACGCGCAGTTCCACGCCATCGTAGCCAAGTCCCGATAGCAGCTCGGCCTGTCCGGCCATGCTCAATTCGGGGAGAAACACCGTCGTTGCGCTGTACTTCATCAGAGACACTCCTCAACATGAAACCTGCCTACATACAAAACATCGTGTGCAACCGCCGTAGGCTATCACCGCTGCCGTTTCATTGCCAGTCCTCCACCCTTGGTCTATGGTACCGATTGGGGAATCTCATTGGCAGTGGCCCAGTTTGAGGGGATCAGATCACATCAGTTGCCGGAAGAGCAGTGGAAAGTCGAGGCCGTTACGAGAAAGCCATTGAGAGAACTGGGGTGGAATAGCTTCTTTGAGAAGCACTATGCAGAGTACAAGGGCACGTTCATCCCGGCCCGTGTGACTCGGCACCTCAAGCACCATTACCAGGTGTTCTGCGAGGAAGGCGAACTGACGGCCAAGATATCCGGCAACCTTCGGCATCGCGCCAAACACAAAGGGATGTTCCCTGCCGTTGGGGACTGGGTCGTCATCAAAGCGCGTCCGGAAGAAGGGAGTGCGCGAATTCATGCGATACTCCCTCGGCAGACGAAACTCTCCCGCAAAGTGGTCCTCTCCGCTACCGATGAACAGGTTGTGGCGGCCAACATCACCACTGTCTTCTTGATGACGAGTGTGTCGGGTGACAAAGAGTTCAGCCTGCGCAGGCTAGAGCGCTACCTGACCCTGTCACGCGAGAGCGGCGCTGCCCCGGTCATCCTGCTGAACAAGATTGACCTGTGCGAAAATATCGCGCATTACCTGGATCTGGTCACATCGGTTGCACCGGACATTCCGATTCACGCGATCAGCGCAACGGAAGAGACTGGCACAAAAAAGCTCGAACGGTACCTGGGTACCGGGAGCACCGTGGCACTTCTCGGTTCATCTGGCGTGGGCAAGTCGGCACTGACCAATGCGCTTGCCGGGGACGAGGTCGCCCCAACTGGCGAAGTGAGAGAGTCTGATGGAGCTGGCAGGCACACGACGACTCACCGAGAGTTGTACTGGTTGAAGGACGGCGGCGCACTGATCGACACGCCGGGAATGCGTGAACTGCAGATGTGGGCCGGCGAGCGCAGTCTGTTGGAGAGTTTCTCAGACATTGTTGAACTCGGCGAACGCTGTCGTTTCGTCAATTGCCAACATCTGTCCGAACCTGACTGTGCAGTGAAAACCGCTATCGATTCGGGATCCCTCGACGAAGCTCGCTATCTCAACTTCCTGAAGATCAGAGAAGAACACGAAGCCTTGGTCAAGAAGAGAGAACAGGTCGCCAAGACACAGCAAAAGATCGACAACCCGAAGCGCCAGACCTGGAGACAGAAGAAAAACAGTAAGAAACGGCAGCGCTGACTCCGGCCCAAACCCCGGCACATGTCGATTGGGACCTGCGCCGGCGTCAGCCAGTCACGGCATCCGGATATCCAAACTCTCTCAAAATCTTCCTGATCTGACACCGCAAGACCGGGACATCTTCTTTCACGGCGTTCCAGACCAGACCATAGTCAACCCCAAAATAGAAGAAAGTCGATCTCATCAGAAATATGGCACAGTAGCTCAAGATGCGATTTGGGCATACTCGACCTCTTCAAGGATCTTGTTTCCAAGGTAAGGACTCAAGCCCTGCCTTGTCACCAGATCGTAGTCCTCAGTCACATATTCTTCAATAAAGTCACACAGTCGGTTGAAGTTTTTGAAGGTGCGATGCTGTTCCTCAAATTCCACAAGTATGTCACAGTCACTCTCTGCCGAGTCATCTCCTCGAACCACAGAACCAAAGATGCCGATTGCCTTCACCCCAATATCGAGCAAATCCTGCCGGTGCATCTCAAACACCTCGAAAATGTGTGTTTTACGGTCCATACTCATTATCGTATCCCTTCTGGAGTCATTACGCAAACTCACGTTTTCGAACTCCTCGTCAAGAGTGAATGATCTTGGGTGATCTTTCGGACAGGCAAATGTGACATTAGTCTTCTTCAGAGTCCGAACATCGGGACTCGGCGCACGTGATTAGAGCGACCTCGGCCTGTGCAAACACAAGCTCCGCGGGCAGTTCCATTTCACAGGTTTGCCCAGCAATTTCGATCCGAACCATTCGCACGCCCGGAATATCCAACTGCAGTGTGGCCGGGCCAAGGCTCTTGATCTCCGCTTCCACAAAAGCACCGTTCCTCCGAGTCGCCGACACCGTGAACGGACCCGGCTGCCGCACATCCCGGAACGATGCATCGCGCCACTTCTCCGGGGTTCCTGCGAACAACTTCATAACTCCGGCATGCGTATGAATCAACATCTCGATGAGTGCGACCGCACCAATCATCGTGCCCTCGAGCTGCATGATCTCGGACGTCTCCTTGGGCTTCTTCATGTCATCGCGCCGATGCGATGAAAATCCCCGGAAACGTGGCAGATACACGGAACATAGGCTTTCGTTGAGAAACAGCTCCCGCCAGATGTGCATGAGCAGCTCGGCGCCGTCGGCCAAGCCAAGCCGAGTCTGGATGATTGCCGCCCAGGGCATGCACCATTCGCTCCACTCCCCCATGCCCCGATGAATCCAGTGGTCGATCGAGTTCTCCACGATATCCTGCACCTCCGGCGTGGGCGACGCACCCAGTGTGTCGAACGGATAGATGCACGCCAAGTGGGAATGATGGCGGTGGCAGAGCTCCAAATCCTGGTCCTCCCAGATGGCGATACGGTCGCAGGGCTTGCTGTACTGGTCGATCCCCTCGAAGACAGTGAATGGGGGCACCTTGTCTCTCATCTCCTGCCAATAGGGTCGGGGTTCCTCGCCGAGCACCGCGCACGCCTCCTCGAGCGCATCCAGGAGCATGTGGATCCCGGCCAGTTGATAGGAGGGATCCGGCCCACAACGCTGCCCATTCTGGTTTCGGCACCCGTACTCGGCGGAGATGGCGACCGGAATCGACAGACGTCCGTCGCGCTCCTCGAGCATTTCCTCGTAGCAGCGCATGATCCCAAGCAGAAATGGATAGGCGCGCTCGCGCAGAAACACCAAGTCGCCAGAGTGTTTGTAGCAAAGCCAGTAGAGCTGCGCCGTCCACGCCCCGCACCCATGGTCGAGAATGGCGCCCACGCTGATCCCCCCGGACTGACGCCCAAGGTCATCGACCGCGTGGGTCAGCCAGAGACCATCCTCGATTCCAAACAGATTGCGGGCGTTGTTCCGCATGATGGTCTGGTGCGACTCCGACTCGAGCATGTCGAAGAGCGGACCAAAGAACGCGATTTTGCCCAAGGGCAACCCCAGCGTGTAGATCTGCTGAATGTTGACGTTGAAATGGTAGTCCACCGACCACTGGGCCTTGTGGTACTCCTCCACCCACGGCCCCTGCAATCCCGAAGGCAGTGGAGAATTGGGATTGTTGGCGGCGCCGAACTTGTAGAGAGCGAGCTTGAGAAAGGCATTGTGACGGTCATCGGGGAGCACAATCTCCGGCATGTCCGCCCAGTAGTCTCCCCACCAGTTGGAGGCACTCCGCTCGAAGGCTGCGAACTCCGCACAATCCACCGCATCAAAGGCATTTTTCCTGGCAGCCGCATTATCCTCGCCCCGGGCCAAAGACACCGCAATTCCGTCCGGCAACCGCCGCGCGACGCAGGCCAGAGACGGATCGTCCGGAAGCGCTTGGAGCCAACCGCAGTCCCGAGCATCCGCTAAACGCTCGTCGCGAGGGATGCTCCGACTTTCCAGCCATTCCGCCGTCTGCTCAAAATCCCACGCCGTCCGGAAATCGATCTGTTCCACAACCTGCGAGGCATCACGCACAAACAGGAGTGGCTGTGCCTCCCCCACAGTCAGGCGCAGCGTGGCACCATCCGACAGTTCGACCGTCACCACACCTGTGTCATACTCCAGCACCGCTCGCAGTGGAACCACGCCGCCCCGAAACGACAACTCAAAACGCCCCGACGGCACGCGACTGGAGCACCACATGCCGTTCCTCTCCAGGAACTTCCGCTGGAAGACCGACAACGCTTTCTGGACCTTCTCTCCATCCTCTCGATCATAGTTGGCTTTGATGTAGTCGTAGGTGCAGCCCTCCGCGATCCACATTCCACCGCGATGATCCCAAAAGTCGATCTTGCTGACCGTCAGGTGCAGCTTCTCCCCCCCCCAGACCATCACGCCAAGATCCCCATTCCCCATCGCCATCCCGAGGTGCGTGCGGGCAAGAGGAAAATCCAGTTCGAATGTCGTGTGCATAATTTCATCCTAAAAAAGTGCGTGGGGCATTGGCAGAGACAACCAGCTCTACCATCACCGCCCCAAAGCAACTTGCCAATGCCCCAGAGCTCACGCGCTTGAGGCTGACGCCGCGCAACTTAAACGTGCGCGGGGCGAACTCCGCGCGGGGACAATGGGGCTCTGCCCCAA
>JAGLDW010000097.1 GCA_023145395.1 Lentisphaeria bacterium
TGACCCGTCTCCTTCTCGAACAGAGTCCGACACTTCGCGCAGAAGCATCCCTGGGAGTTCGGGTAGCGAATGAAATCGTACTGAATGCCATCAATATCGTAGTTGGCCACGATCTCCACCATAGGGCGAGTCATTGCCACTAGGTTCTCCGGCTGCGAGGGACAGAACCAGTCGATTGGGTTGCCGTTGGCACCCTCCTGCAAACGACCTTGCTCGCGCAGGCGTTTGAGCGACTTCTTCGAGGTACGCCCCTCCACCACGCAATTGTTCACATAGGGATGAATCTCAATCCCATTGGCGTGGGCGTATTTCACAGCGTCTGCAAGCCAGTCGCCGCCTTCCTTCGCCAGCGGATCCTGGACATCGGGTTGCACCTTCGAGGCATAGAAGGCCGCCGTTCCCCCAGCGATGCGCAGAACCGCCATGTTGATGCCGAGTCTCTTCAGTTCCGGCATGACCACACTCGGGTGCCGGTCCCTGCCCACGTGCAGCCACACACCCCGTTTCTCGTTGGGCGGCGCCGGGGCGAAGATGCCTTTGACCAATAGTTTCCTCGACATGGTTTCTCCCGCGAGTTTGACCACGACTTCATGCTCGTTTTCGGAATCTCTGCCCGCTGGCGCGGATAGGAGGAAGCTCGCCCTCCGCAGGATGGATCCCGGATCCGTCGGCGTCAACGCAAGAGGTTTTCCGTCGAGCAGGACCACGCACGCATCCCCATCCTTCACCGGACCCACCATCACCCGAAACGTCAGAGGCAGACCAGCAGGCACGAGTGCCTCCTCGGGCGAGATGACAATCTGCGGTTCCCGCAACAACCCCATGCGTTCGCGTCTCGAGATATCCGGTTTCAGCCATTTGAGGAATGCGTTGGTCAGCTTCAGTTCGCGAGGGGTTATCCGCGGAATGTTCAAGGAGAGCCCCGTGCTGACCACCTTTCCCTTGCCAATCTTTCCGGCTGTAGCCACCGGTTGTCCATCCTCATTTTCCAGGATGACCGTGCCCTGGCTCCCCACCTTCTCCACGATATGATCCTTGTAGGCAGCCTGAAAATCCACAATCCCCGCCACGGCTGGATGCCCAGTTTTCACAATCATGGAACGTTTGCCATAGACACGCTTCACGCCGGTGGACACTGCTCCGAGAAAGTGGTGGTGCCAAGTCTGCAAGACACTGCCACCAGCTTCCACGTAGGCGATGACATTCTGACGTCCATCTTTCGGGGAGGGGCCTGCCTTGTGCATGTCCGACAAATAGACAACATCATATTGCACGAGGCTGATAAGACTCAGGTCGTCAAAGCTCTCAATCCGCCAGCCCTCCTTCTTCAGGCGTCGGACAATGCTGGTGACCGAGGAGCCCTGTCCTCCCGCACGATTCACGTCATAGACACCAATCCGCATGTCTTTCCCGCCTTTCTCCTGAGCATGAACTCCACTCCCTAGAAGCAAGGTGCAACAACAGGCAGTCAACAGAACATTTCCATACATCTTCATCTTGATTCTTCTCCCTCTTCGCGTTGTGGTGGCGTAAGGATTGTCACGAACTAACATACTGGCATCGACAAGATCCTCTCCCCGGCACATTGGTTTTTCCAAGTGCAGCCAGGGATGAGTCAGAATACAGCAGATACATCAACAGTGCACAGGAGCACGAAACGGACCCCATGAAAAACGACACATTCACTCTCTGGGCCTTTGGCGACGCCCATGTGGGAACCGACCTGAAACATCAGCGCGAGAGCCTGGCCTACGCATTGCGCACCTCTGAGTTTGGAGGAGATCAAGGCGGATCGGCGTTCGATTGGGACCTGGCGATTGATGTGGGGGACATGTCGGGAGGTCAAAGCGTTCCGCAGGATCCCGAGGGCGAGGAGGCAGTCCGGCAGTTCAGTGTCCTCGAAAAGCACCCGCGAGAGGCGATCTACAGCGTCTGTGGAAACCACGATCGTAGCGGGCTTGACGAGGCACCTGCCTGGTGGTGGCGAAAATGGGTCGATCCCGTGGGCGAGCACCCGGAGTCTTCGAGAGTGAATCCCCTGAAACGTCCCTACCCGATTGACGGGACCTGGGAGCGGTATTCCTTTCGTGTCGGCAACCTTCTGTTTCTCATGATGAGCGATATCAACGAACCGACACAAAATATTGGGCGAGGCGATCTAGGCGGCAATCCCGCCGGCGTAGTCTCGGGAGCTACATTCGAATGGTGGAAATCAATGATCGAGTCCAATCCGGATTCGATCATCATCTCCGTTCACCACTACATGCTCAAGGAGACGACGGTGGCATCGGGGGAATGGGAGGGGATGAGGAAAAACGAGGATGGGGACTGGATGAGCCACTATCATGGGCACAAACCACAAGGGGCGCCGAAAGGAGCATCCTACCTCTATTTTGTGGACAGCAAGCCGGACGCCTGCGCCTTTGAACACTACCTTCGAGATCATCCCGGCGCAGTCGCACTATGGATCGGCGGACATACACATGCCCATCCGGACGATACCTGCGGAGGAAAATCCCACATTGAGACAAAATGGGGCACGCATTTCATCAATGCCGCCTGCCTCAGTCGCCATCATGGATTCACCAACGTGCCGAAAAGCCGAATCCTCACCTTCTCGGAAAACCGTTGCCAAGTGCGAGTCCAGTGCTACATGCACACGAGCGAGTTTCTGCCTGAGGGATGGTACGATCACGCCGAGCGATCCCTGGAGCTACCCCGGCCGTTTCGCCGTTGAAGAACGAGATCTCGGACACTCCGGACGCAGACTGTGTTCGGAGGAATTGCGTAGTCCGCAGCGCGTCCGTTTCTCTTCTCTCTCTATGGTTCAAGACAAGGCACGCCTCGCCACCTCCGCCAGTGCTTCAACAGACTCCCAGTTCTTTTCCAGACTCTCCAGAAGCACACGCCAGCCACGTCCCCACTGTCGCCCGGCAACCATGATCGACATCAGCAGGATTCCCAGGTTGGCCGAGGTGATGACAGAGAGTGAGAACAGGGGGCCGAATAGCTGCAGGTCCTGCTGTCCACGCCATAGGGATTGGGCAGTCAGCACGGTGTGATAGGCATAGAACAGCCCCACGCCTGCATAGAACACCGTCAGAGGACTCCCTCGGTCCCAGTCCAGAAACAACTGCCCAACTCCATACAACCCAATCCAGACCAGTGCGAACAACGGAACGAAGTAGGGCGCAAGAACGATGAACACGTTCGGATTCTCCACGGCAACGCTTCCTCCTTCAGCGGAAACACGGAACTCGCCTGTGCGACGTGCGCAGAGCTTGGCCGCCAGCCAGTGGGTGAGCTCGTGTCCAAGCACGTACAAGCGCGTAAAGCGCCAGCCCAGACAGAAGATGAGGAGTCCGCCCATGAAACCGGCGGCAAGAGGCCACAAAGCGGTCTTCTCGTCCAAACCAGCAGGCAGAAGAATCAGAGACCGAAGGAGTGCGCTGGCAAGGAAAAGAAGTGCGAAGGTCAGCACCGTCTTCCAGATCCAGAGCAAAGCTCGTTTGAGGAAGACTTTCAAATGCGACCTTTCCACTCTCGCATGGCCAACCACACGCTGCTTGGTTTCCCGCCTCCACTGTCCTTGCGGCAGTGGAGCGACGATGCATGAGGCATAGGGTAGTCCCCCCATGCCCCGTCTCCCCCGCTCCACAGACCAAGGCCGACGAAGACGCTTCGCACACTACCGGCCCAGTTCTCGCCGTCCGCCAAGCGCCATGATCAGCGTGGCCGGATCGGCATAGCTCAGATCCGCGCCGACGGGTACCCCGGAGGCGATTCGAGTGACCAGCACAGGAGAATCCGCGAACTCCGCAGCGACAAAATGCGCGGTCGCCTCCCCCTCCACATCCGAACTCGTCGCGAGAATCAACTCTTTGACCGTTCCATCGGTCAGCCGCGCTCTCAGCTCGGCGATGCGCAGATCCTCCGGTCCGTGTCCCTCAAGCGGTGCCAGCCGTCCCCCCAGCACATGATAGAGTCCGCGGTAGCCACCCGTCTTCTCAAGCACGATGATCTGAGACACCGTCTCCACCACGCAGATGATGTCGCGACGGCGGTCGTTCGCCCTGCAGACCAGGCAGAACTCCGTGTCGGACAGATTCCCGCAGATCGTGCAGGAGCGCACGTTTTCGCGCAACGCGCCCACTTCGCGCGAAAATGTGGCGAGAACATCGTCGGGCCAGTCCAGCATCGCCAGCGCCATCCGCTCGGCCGAGCGGACTCCGACTCCAGGCAGGCGGCGGAGGTGTGAGATCAGACGCTGCAATGCAATAGGGTGAGACGTGGACTCCGACATGTCACTCGGG
The DNA here is from genome assembly GCA_023145395.1 of Lentisphaeria bacterium. GTDB lineage: Bacteria > Verrucomicrobiota > Lentisphaeria > Oligosphaerales > Lenti-02 > JAGLDW01. The sequence continues at coordinate 4,314 of JAGLDW010000097.1, forward strand.
ATCCTTCACTTTCACCACCACCTCGATCACTTCACCCTTGAAGATCTTGCAGACATCCTTCACAAAGGGCTTTTCGGACACTTCCGTCCGGACCTCGGCACTCGCATGGCGCACATCGTTTCGCAGGCCCATCGCGTCCTCGTCCAGCCAGCGTTTCACGACCACCTTGGGGTTTGCCACACCAACGGCCTCACCCAGAAGATGGTCCAGCGCAGCGTTGCTCTCCGCGCTTTGCACGCGCTCCACCATGTCGCTGGGCATGCCGTCCTCATATCCCAAATAAAGCACACCATCGCGAAAGTCGGCAGCACGCAGCAATTTGACGACGGACAGAAGCGCTTCCGCCTCCGGTCGAGACTGCATGACAGCAAGCAACTGTGCAAACACATCACCGGCTTTCATTTCGGCTGGGGCGACCGCCGTCTCGATCTCCTCGTCGTTCGGCACCTCGAATGCCGGCATGGTGGCAGCTTGTTCCGGTGCCTCCGTCACGACGGGAGGGGGGGGCTTGACGGGAGGGGGCATAGCCTGCGACAAAGGTTTTTCCTTCGGCACCGCTTTCCGGGCAAGACTTGTTTCGGCAAGCTGCTCCCCTCCCCCGGTTTCCTCCTGGAGAGTCGCCTGTTCAGCCGCTGGCGCAGAGGGCTCCTCATCGAACGGTGTCGGAATACCAGGTGCAGCGTCATACACGATCTCGCCGCTCACTGGCGTGGGCTTTGCAGGTATGGGCTTGGGCTCCGGCTTGGGCTCCGGCTT
>JAGLDW010000970.1 GCA_023145395.1 Lentisphaeria bacterium
AAAAATCCTTTTAGGATTTTTGATAGTTTTTAATCGGTTGGATCGGTCGGATCAGTCGGATCGGTCGGATCTGGGGGGCACCCCGGACAGTTTGGGAGCGCGAACCCCGGCAGTTCCGCCTGCCGGTCGTTGTTTCTCGATCTTGCGCTCATAGCGCGAACCCCATCCTCTCCAGGTGGTGGCTCACCTTGGCCTCCAACTCGGCCACACGGTCGGCCAGCTTTGGCATTGGCATCTCATAGCGCTCGGCCAGCTCCTTCACGCGTTGGGTGAGTTGCTGGCTGACCCGATCCATCTCGCCGTGAATGGCGGCAGCAAGCGTGGCAAGCCACTTGTCGTCCACCACCAGCGTTTTGATTTCGACCTCGGTGAGCTTTGGGTACTGGGCGTAGGCTTGAGCGTCAAGCGCGGCCTCGACCTTCTTGAGCCCCTTCTTCAGGGCGGTCTCGTCACCCTTGCTCTTCAGCCATTCCCGGAGAATGGCACCTTCCTGATCCGACTGATCCGACCGATCCGACCGATCCGACTGATCTCCCCCAAGCTCCCGCAGCTGTCTCGCGACCTCGGCCTTGTTAACCTTGTCGAGTTCAGCGAACGCCCCTTCCTCGCCGCTGTGTTCCTCCTCCATCTCGGCGAGGTGGGCGGTGACACCTTCCAATTCGGCGGCGAGCTGGTCGATGGCTGTCTGCTCCTTGGCAAAATAGCGAGCGACGATGAAACCCCTGGGAACCAGGTCGCAGGTCCAGCCCTTATCCCTCTCCTTGCCCTTCTTGTCCTTCTCGATGATGCGAGCAGTCTCGGCCTGCCAGCCATCGATGGCGATCAGGTAGCAGTCGTCCTGCATGGTCTCTGCCCAATAGTCCATCAGGTGCTGATAGACGTCGTAGCGGTCGATGAGCGGCTTGCCGGCATAGTGGGCAAGCAGGCCCTCGGAAAGCTCCGCAATGATCTCCTTGGGATGACAACCGGCCTGCAAGGCCTTGAGCGTCGCGACACTCCTCTGCCGCCATTCAGCGAAGTGGGTGTTCATTCCAGTGATGAACGTGGCGAACTCCGGGTGCTCGTAGATGGCGGACTTGATGGTCGACTTCTCCACCGCGAGATCGAGGTAGCCGGGGCGGTTTCCCGTGAACAGGCTGTGCCGGAGCCCTGGACAGATGTCCCAGTAGCGCTGAAGCGCATCCACATCGGCGGCAGGGAAACCGCCCTGCAAATGGGCTGCAATGTCCTGCCTATCCTCGGGCGTCTGACTGTCGATATAGCGTGGCAGATTAAGGTTGAACTCATTCTGCTCGATCTCCGCGAAGGGGACCATGCGTGCATACTTTGGAACGTCGAGACGCTTATTGAAGACGTCCACGATCCTATGGATGTCCTGGGCGCGCAGGCGATTTTTGGGGCCGTCCTTCATGAAGCCGCTGCTGGCATCGACCATGAAGACACCCTTGCGCGCTTGAGCGTCTTCTTTGTCCATTACCACGATACAGGCGGGGATGCCAGTGCCGTAGAAAAGGTTGGGGGGGAGACCGATGATGCCTTTGATGTAGCCTTTACGCACCAGCTTCCGCCGGATGTCGGCCTCGGCGTTGCCGCGGAACAACACACCGTGCGGTAGAATGCACGCACCCTTGCCGGTGCTCTTGAGCGACCGGACAATATGCAGCAGGTAGGCGTAGTCGCCCTGCTTGGCGGGCGGCGTGCCAAAGGCATCGAAACGCCCGAAGGGGTCGTGCAGCGGATCCAGTCCGGTGCTCCAGCGCTTGTCGGAGAAGGGCGGATTGGCGACGACATAGTCGAAGGTCTTGAGAACGTCGCCATCTTTGAATCTGGGGGCGGCCAGCGTGTTGCCCTGCGCGATCAATGCGGTGGGGTTGTTGTGCAGAATCATATTCATGCGGGCGAGCCCGCTAGTGGCAGCGTCTTTTTCCTGGCCGTAGAGCGTGACTGTGGTACCAGCTTCGTCGCCGACCTTCAGGAGCAACGAGCCCGAGCCACAAGTGGGATCGTACACGGTGGTGGTACCACTGGTTTTGGCATTGTCTATACCAATGATCTGGGCCATGATACGGCTGACCTCGGCGGGAGTGTAGAACTGCCCCTTGCTCTTGCCGCTCTCGGTGGCGAAGTGGCGCATCAGGTATTCGTAGG
>JAGLDW010000971.1 GCA_023145395.1 Lentisphaeria bacterium
AAGTGGCGCATCAGGTATTCGTAGGCATCCCCCAGGATGTCGTCGTCGTCGGCCCGGTTCTTCGAGAAGTCGAGCGCCGGGTTCTCGAAGATGGCGACAAGATTGGTGAGCCGATCCACCATTTCCTTGCCACTGCCCAGTTTCCCGGCATCGTTGAAGTCCGGAAAATCGGAGAGCTTGTTCGCATTGGCCAGTGGCGCGATGATCCTCTTGTTGATCTGGTCGCCGATGTCGGACGTGCCTTTGAGTGCAACCATGTCCTTGAAGCTTGCGCCTTCGGGAATCGTGATCGGCGCATAGGGCAGGCCTGCATACTTGTCACTGACGTACTTGATGAACAGCAACACAAGGACATAATCCTTGTACTGGCTCGCATCCATGCCGCCACGCAGTTCGTCGCAGCTCTGCCAGAGGGAGCTGTAGAGTTCGGATTTCTTCAAGGCCATTCGTCAGTTGCTCCAGGTACGGGACAGTTCGAACATCAAACGGCACAAGGGGGGGGGAAGAGCCAAACAGGAAGCTATGACGAAAGGCGCTGTGTGTCAAGACACCTCCTGCTCAAGAGGGAGGATCTCTACTCTTCCAGAAACGCGAAGCCGCCGACGGTCGAGCTTCCCCCGGTCATCCGGATCCAGAGCGTCGGGCCACCTACCAGCGCCTCGGGGATCTCGATCACGTACGCGGTTCCCTGTCGTTTGGCGGAGAGATCCACGGGGAGCCATGTTTTCCCGTCTCCACTCAGGCTGAGAGTGCCGCGATGCTTTGGGTCCTTGTGATTTTCCTGGAAGGAGGCCAGCACGGCGATGCGTTTCGGGCGTTGTTCGAACTCTCCCAGAGGGAAGGCATACACAAGCTCGCGGATGTAGAACCACCAGGTGACCACGTCCGCGGCCTTCGCTGTCTTGAGATAGGCGCGATCCCCCTCCCCTACCAGGATTGTCTTCAGGATGCCATCGATCCCCTCGAACGGACGCGCAATGGGGCGCGAACGGGAGCGGTCCGGCACCGCGCCCAACCGAAAACCATGCCCATCACGGTAGAACACACGTCCTGCCACACGTCCATTATCGAGGCAGTACACCCAGTAGCCGGGATGTTCGGGGCCACCCCAGAACGCCCCCTGCCCGCTGGCGATGGATGCCTGAACAATGGTCGTCTCGCCAATGGAGAACACCGTGTCGCGGCAGTCTTGTATGGATACTCGTATCCGGAGGCGGCCACAGCGGCAAGGATGGATAGAATCAAGGCTTTTCTCATCAGTTTTTGCTCCAGTTCAGCAGGTCTGTTCACACGGTTGGCAGAAGTCACCAGTCCTCTCGCACCATGTTTGCAGCGCCTCGCGATGCGCCTCAAGCACGTCCCGACAGGTGGGATCGCCGGCACGGTTGCAGCATTCCTCCGGATCGTCGGAGAGGTGGAACAGTAGCTCCGAATCGCCTTCAGACCAGATGTACTTCCAATGCTCGCTCACGGCGGCGCGTGTGTGAATGCCGCCCTGGATGTATCCGTTGAACTCCACAAAATGGACTGCGGGTCCAGCCGTCTGCGGAGTCCGCAGAATTTCGCGCAGACTCGTGCCCTGCACGCCAGCGGGCGCCTCGATGCCGAACACATCCAGAATGGTGGGCATGAGATCCACATGGGACATCAGCTGCGGGCGGGCGCCCGGCGCGACTCCCGGCCCCGAGAACACGGCCGCAAGACGACACGCGCGATCGTACAGAACCCCCTTCTGGTAGAGGTTGTGCGCACCAAGCATCTCGCCATGGTCTCCCGTCGCAACCACAAGCGTTCGTTCCAGCGCTCCCGTCTCGCGCAATGCCTCCATCACCACATCCAGGCAGTGATCGGCAAAGGCCGCATAGCCATAGTAGCCCGCCATCGCGCGAGCCCATTGCTCCCGAGTCCACCCCCGCACAGCCTGGTATCCGGGCGCGTCCTCGGTGACATTGCGCGGGAGATCCTCCCCGGTTTCGCCAAACCCAGGAGGCGCCTCGAACGAAGCCGGATCGAACATGCTGTAGAACGGTTCGGGGACGAGAATCGGCGGGTGCGGCGCACCGATGGACGCCCAGGCCGCGAATGGCTTCCGACCCGCATGGCTGCGAATGAAATCGGCAATGTGCAATGCCGTCTGCATGTCCGGATGCTCCTC
>JAGLDW010000972.1 GCA_023145395.1 Lentisphaeria bacterium
GTGCTGCTCCATTCCTTCGAAGACGAGCAACTCTTCAACTGCCCTTTTATCTATGCGAACTTCGCGGACCGCTCCGACTGGACCTTCACGGACACCGAACGGCGCAATCTCAAAGGCTATCTCGAACGAGGTGGCTTCCTGTACATCGACGCGGGTGTCAACGCGGCGTTTCTCCGTGAGCATCCGGAGCTTGGCCAGCATCACAGCTTTGGAGAATGGGACGCCAGTCCAAAACTCAAGGAGGCCTTCAAGCCCGTCGTTCCGGACGCCGTCTTCCAGCCGCTCAAGAGGTCGCATCCCGTCTTCCGCACCTTCCACGAGGGATTGCCCGACGCGTCCGCACTGCCGGACACCGTGCGTGAGTTCGTGGTCAACGAGAAGTGGCCCGACGGGACGTACTCCATGGTGGCGCTCCGGATCAAAGGGCGGATCGCGGTGCTTGTCACACCCATCATTGCGATGGGCTGGGGACGCAACAGCCTGGGTGGCTGGAGCACCACGATCCGATTCCGCGTGCGCGAGGGCACAGACGGACTCGACGACTATCTGAAGACCGCCGCCTACAGTGGCGCGCGCTTCGAGGTCACTCGGGAAGATCGGGGAAAGGACATTGTCTACTGCCAGAAGAAGGCGTTGCCTGCCTGGGCGAACGAACCCGGCGGCACCTGGCGTGTCTTCCGCTACTATGGTAGTCGGGACATTAGCGACTTCGCGCATGTCTTCTACACGCGCTTGGGAACCAATATCCTCGTCTACGCCCTAACCCACTGAACGCACTGCCGAAAACTCGACTCCTCGAGCCCAGCAAGCAGCACGGGCCGCTGGACGAACCCTCCATACACACGAAACAACGAGATTGTGGAAATACAGACCATCGCGCTGGTGCTTGTCATTCTAGCCGGCGCCACACTGATCCGGAGCCTCACTGGTTTTGGCAATGCGCTGCTCGCCATGCCCCTCCTGGCTCTGGTGACTCCCATGCGCGTCGCCATCCCTCTCGTGGCCATCACCGCTGCCTTCATGGGGTTGGTCATGCTAGCTCAAAACCGCCACGACATCTGTCTGCGCAGCACGTGGCGGCTTCTGCTCGCCTCGCTCGTGGGTACACCGCTTGGAGTGTGGTTTCTGAAGGGCGTTCACGAACAAACGATCCAGTTCGTGCTCGCCATTTTGATACTGGGCTTCTCGATTCACAGTCTTGTTCATCCAAAACCGCACCGATTGAAGACCGACCGAGGTGCCTTCGTCGCTGGATTCGTCGCTGGAATACTCGGCGTGGCCTACAACACGAATGGCCCCCCCATCGTCATGTACGGGACCATGCGGGGCTGGAGTCCGGAGCGGTTCAAGGGGACCCTGCAGGCGTTCTTCGTCGTCTCCGGCATCTTTATTCTATGCGGGCATGCTGCCGCGGGACTGTGGACGCGCGAAGTGTGGTTGCTGTCCCTGCTGTCGCTGCCCGTGCTTACTGCCGCCTTGTGGCTAGGCACACTTCTGGCGAAGCGCATCCCCAAAGAGCGTTTCCGCCACCTTGTGCATGCTGTGCTCATCGGCGCGGCACTGACCCTGGCCGCCAAGTCTCTCCATCCGGGCACAGCGCCGCCCAAAAGCATGCCACTGACAACACAACAACCACACTTGGACTGAAAACCACACCACCAGGGATTGCGGAATGGGTGGCAAAGACTATATTTGCCGTCTTGTTTTTTAGCGGTTTGCAGTTTGCCAGAATTTATTCTGGGTTGGTAGCTCAGTCGGTAGAGCAACGGCCTTTTAAGCCGTGGGTCCCGGGTTCGAGCCCCGGCCAACCCACCATAATCTACAAGGAACAGGGCCGGGCCCGATAGACGGGTTCGGACAACGCGGCGCGCATGTGGCAGCGACGCGCTTAACGCCCGGACAAAAGGGCGAGCGACACGAGGTGAGGCGATGAGTAAACAATGCGACGTGTGTGGCAAGAAGAAGCGTGTGGGTGGAAGCATCACTCGCCGCGGCCTTGCCAAGAAAGCGGGCGGCATCGGCACCCACGTGGTGAAAAACGTCAAACGCACTTTCTCTCCGAACCTCCAGAAGATCCGGGTTCGGATCAATGGCGGAGTTCGCACGATGAAGGTCTGCACGGCCTGCATTCGTTCGAAGAAAATTGCCAAGGCTTGACGCAGTACACTGGGTCACGGCCGATGATCCAAAGAGATCAGACGACGGACACAACTGCGCAGTTGTGTCCGTTTTTTGTACGCGCAAGACAGGGGAAATATGATGCAACGGCGTCCGCTGACCGCTCTTCCCGCTGACAAGGTGCTCGTCGCCCCCTCGATTCTAGCTGCCGATTTCGGTCGGCTTGCGGAGGAGATTTCCGGGGTTGAGGCTGCGGGCGCCGAGCTGCTTCACATCGATGTGATGGACGGACATTTCGTCCCAAATCTCTCGATCGGCCCTCCCGTGGTCCAGTCGATTCGCACCGTCAGCGCACTTCCTTTTGACGTGCACCTGATGCTTGCCGATCCAGGGCGCTATGCGGAGGCCTTCATCGCGGCTGGCGCGGACCACATCACAATCCATGTGGAGAGCGAAGGAGACCTCGCGGCGATCCTTGAGCAGATCCGGAGCAGTGGTTGCTCCTCGGGAATCACACTACGCCCCGGCACACCGGCATCGGCGCTGGATCCCTATTTGAATCTGGTGGATATGGTCCTGGTGATGACCGTCGAACCGGGTTTTGGCGGGCAATCGTTCATGGCGGACCAAATCCCGAAGATCCGGCATATCGCCCGTGCACTCGAAGAATTGGACCACCCCGTGCACCTTGAGGTGGATGGTGGGTTGGACGCGCAGACGGCGCCTCTGGTGGTCGAGGCGGGCGCCAATGTCCTAGTAGCTGGCAGCAGCGTGTTCCGCAATCCCGCCGGCATCTCTGAAGCCGTGCGGAGGCTGCGATCGTAGACACCTTGGAAGCAGTCGTCCGCACTCTGGAATTTTGCGCGGGCGGATCTAAATTATGTGTTCTCATTTTGGCGTCATAGGCCTCGGCAGAAGGTTGGCTTTGCATGATTATCACAGGATTCAATAAATTCTTTGACAGGCACGGGCGTTGGGCGTATCTGCTCCTGGGCCTGATCATCAGCTTGTCGTTCGTTTTCTTCGTGACGCCGCGTGGCTGTTCGCCCTCGCAGGACCGCTTGCGCGGAATGAGCCGCACCATTGGCTCGATGTACGGAGTCAGCATCCCGCGGGAAGAATTTCTCAGGCGCATGAAGGAAACGGATGTGGCCTTTCTGCTCACGAGGGGTCAATATCTCAGCCAGCAACGTGGTGGCAAGGAAGAATTGCCCAAGGAGACCTTGCGCCGCATGCGGGTGCTCCATGAAGCGCGCGAGCGGAAACTCGCAGACGTGAGCGACGAACAGCTTAAGGAGTACTACCGCAAGCATCCCTTTTTCCAGAAGAAGGGAGCGTTCGACAAAGACAGCTTCAAGAACGTGCTTGAGAACATCGTCCGCGAACAGCGCATCGCCCGCTCGGACATCGACAGGATCGTCCGGGACATGATCATTGTGCGCCGTTTGGAGGCGGAACTGATGAGCGGGGTGTTCGTCTCCGAGCAGGAGTTGCGGGACGAGTTCAACCGCACCAACGAGGAGTTCGTCATCGACTACGCGGCGTACAAGGCGGATGTCAAGAAGCACGGAGAGCCCACAGACGAAGAGGTGGCGGAGTACTTCAAAGCCCACCAGTCCGAATTGCGTCTCCTCGACCAAAAGCGCGTGCGTGTGGCTATCTTCCCCCCCACGCAGTTCAACTCCAAGGTGACACTCACGGAGGCGGATCTGAAGACTGCCTATGAAGGCCAGAAGACGACGACCTACAAGGACAAGACCTTTGAGCAGGTCAAGAAGCGCATCGAGGGTGCTGTGCGTCGGCACAAGGCATCCAAACTTGCGGAACAGGCGGGCAAGGACCTGGCGGAGAAACTTGCGGACACCCCGGAGAATGAAGATTCGGCGGCGCGTGCTGAGCGGTTCTCGAAGCTCTGCGCGGAAGCCGGTGTCACGCCCGTCGACAGCGAGGCCTTCACCAGCGAGAAAAGCGATGGCAAGATTCCAGGTGTTGGGACATTCCGCAATCTCATGAGCAAGGCCTATGCGATGACCAAGGACAACCCCAGCACGGGCATGGTCTCGGATATGGGAAGGTTCCTTGTGGCGACCTTGCTTGAGACGATCCCGGGAGAACAACCCAAGGAACTCACAGAGTGGCTCGAAAACAAGATTCGCGAGACCATCCTCGAAACCGAGACCCGCACGATGTACGCAGAGAAGATTGCCGTCCATGCGGAGGCGCTTGCGGGCAAGGCGACGGCCTGGGAATACGGAAAGGACTTTGATGCCCAGCTAAAAGCCATGCCAACGCTCAGCGATGAGCAAAAGGAGCAGAAAAGGGAAGAGTTCGGTTCCACCCTTCAACACTACATCAGTCCCTTTTTCATTCCCGAACAGAAGAAAGTGAAGTATGTCGCTTTCCGGGCAAGTTCCTACCGAGTGAACCAAGGTGGAAAGATCACCGAGGCGAGTCTCCGCGAATACTATGCGTCGCACGACGAGCTGTACCAGAAGGAGGAGCTGCGTGGGCGTCAGATCCTGGTACGCATTCCCCCCGGCGCCAATGACAAGGCGAAGATGGCGCGCAAGGCAGTGATCGAGCAGGCACTGAGAGAAGTCGGTCTCGGCAAGTCCTTCGAAGAGGTGGCAACCAGACTTAGCGAAGATCTCGCGACCCGCTCCAAAGGCGGAGATCTTGGATTCCTCAGCAAAGACAGCCGACGCAAGGAAAAGCTGTTCAGTGCGCTGTCCAGCATGGAAGTGGGCGAAGTCAGCGCGATCATTGAGAATCCGGCTTCGTTCCTCGTTTTGAAATTGGAGGAAAAGCGTGTTGGACGCCCCTTCGCCGAGGTGCAGATGGAGATTCGTGGCAAAGTTCTTGACGAGCGCTGCACCACGGCAGCCAAGGCGGCGGCGGACAGGTTTGTCTCCAAGCTCTACGAGGCAAGAGAGCAAGCCAGCAAAGCCGGGAACGAAGAAGTTGCCAGCGCCTTGTTCTCCCGTGTGGTGAAGGAGCTGAGTCTCAAAGAAATCGAGACGGACTTCTTCAGGGAGAGAGGACGAGTGCCTGGTGTCAATGACTACCAGTTCGGCTCCGAGGCATTCCAGCTCGATGAAAAACTGCCCCTCTCCGGCATGATCAAAGGAAGTCGCGATTGCTACGCCGCCTGCTGGATTGACACAAAATCCGGCCACCTGCCCACGCCCGAGGAGGATCCGACGCTCCTGGGCAAGATCAAGAACCGGGTCAAAATGGAGCGTGCAATCGGTGTGGCGCGTGCGGAGGCCGAAGTTGCCTACAAGAACATGGCCGCCAAATTGGAGAAGGATGAAGCGGACTTTGTGACTGCCTCCGAAGGCGTGAAGTTCGAGAGATCCGACCCCTTTCCCCGTGAGCGTCCTCCCTACAAGATTCCAGACATCTATAGGATCATCAAGGCGTTCGACACGGTTAAGTCGGGAGATTTTCTCCCACTTTCGGAAACGGATCAAGGCGCTGTCCTAATCCACATCGTTTCTCGAGAATTGCCGAAGGACGTCACATTTGCCGAGAAGAAGGCTGAAGTCGAGCGCAGCGTGAACTATCGCAAACGGTACGCTGCTCTTAACGCCTTCAACAAGCGCTTGCGCGAAGAATCCAACACCCTGCTGGCTGAGGAGTGGGCTGGGATTCTGGACGAGGGGTAGATTTCGCACACCCGGCAAGAGCAAGAAAAAGCAGTGGAGGCCAGTGAAGATGCTGAAAGTTGCAGTTGTCGGATGTGGAGGACGCGGAAAAGGACATGCGGCGAGGCTGAAGGCCATGCCGGATGTGGAACTGGTCGGTGTCTGCGACATCATCCGCGAGAGAGCGGATCAACTGGCGGCACAACATGGCGTGTCCGCACGCTATGACTTCCATGAGTTCCTCGACGAGGTCGATGTCGTCTGGGACTGCACACGCCCTTTCGAACGCTGCGATATCGTGGTGGACTGCGCCGCGGCAGGCAAGCACATCTTCTCGGAAAAGCCCATTGCACTCGACTTGGCCACTGCGGATCGCTATATCGCCGCCATCGAAAAGGCGGGGGTGAAAAACTCCTTTTGCTACTCCCTCCATTTCACCGACCCCTACAAGACCGCGAAGGCCTTGTTCGCCTCAGGCGAGCTGGGGGACCTTGTCGAAGTGTGGACTCGCCGGTTCATGCCCGCCGACATGCGTCCCAGGTGGTACGGTGACCAGAGCAAGTCCGGTGGTGTCGTCCTGGACTTTGGCAGCCACGACCTGGATCTTGTGTGCTGGTTTGGTGGCATGCCCAAGACAGTCTTCGCCCGCACCCATCGCGTGCGGGAAGGCGTCCAAGCCGACGAGCACGCGCAAGTCATGCTCGCGTTCGAGCAAGGTGGAGGTGGCGTCGATGTCAGCTGGTGGAGTCCGGTCGGCATGAGCACCTTTGGCGTCGTCGGCACGCGTGGGAGCATCATCGCGGATGGCTCGGGCAAGCTGCGCAAGCAGATCGATGGGCAGGAAGAGGAGATTATCGACGTCAATGCCGCCAGCAATGTGGACCTTTCGGGCAACATTGGAGAGCGGCAGGAAGGCGGGACAGTCCATGATCTGGCAGAGTCCAACGAAACACCGGAGAGGCACTTCATCCGGTGCATTCTCGAAGATCGCGCACCCATCGTCACATACCAGATGGCACGCAGAGTCCTCAAGGTGGTACTCGCGGCGCGCAAATCGGCGGAAACAGGGCGGTCTGTGGATCTGTAGCGAGGAGGGCTGTCTCTCTTGACTAGCACAGAACCCACCCACACGTTCCAGCGCATTCTCCGCCATGCATCGCACCTGGCGATGCTGCTTCTGCTTCTACTCTGCTGGGGATGTGGGGAAGGACAGGAGAAGGATGGGAAGGTCCGTCTCGTGCTTTCCGTCCCCGCAGACCAGAAGACACGGGGTATGTACCGGGGGATGGTCGAAGACTTTCAAAAGACCCACCCCAATGTCGAAATCCAGATCCTCGAAATCCCCGGCAACTACTACAGCAAAGTGCTGGTGATGATCGCGGGGCGCAATGCCCCCGACCTCATGTGGATGGGGCAGTCTTTCGCGGAGTTCGCGTCCAGGGGTGTCTTCCTCGATCTCACTTCGCGCATCAAAGAGGGAGTCAGCGTCGAGGAGTTCCTGCCGCAGGCTCTCTCGTGGTATTGCCTGGACGGTCGTCAGTATGGCGTCCCCTTTGGCATCGACATGAACTACATCCTCTACAACAGGAAGCTCTTCGACGAGGCTGGTGTCGCCTACCCCACGGATGACTGGACGTACGACGAGTTTCTCGAGAAGGCGCAAGCGCTCACGATCGATCTGGATGGTGACGGAAGCCCCGAGCAGTACGGATTCCGTGGCGGGCTTGAGAAGGCGTCTTTTGGCGCCGCCGTGATCAGCGCCGATGGAACCAAACCGCTGTGCAACTCCCCGGAGATGATCCGCTTCCTGCAGACGGGCCTGGATTTGGCGGAGAAGTGGAAGGTCGCCCCGCCGCCGGACGACAGCGACGTGGAGAGCTTGGACACCTACGCCTACTTCCAGCAAGAAAAAGCCGCCATGATGACCATGTTCACCTGGAATCTTCCCTTCCTCCGCAGCAAGTGCGCAGACATGAACTGGGACATCGTCAATATGCCTACGGTGGAACGACGCGGACACTGGGCCAGCAGCCAGGCGATTCTCGTCTCGAAGGATACCAAGCATCCGGACGAGGCCTGGGAACTCTGCAAGCTGTTTTTCGGAGATGGAATCCAGCACATCATGGCCGCCCGAGGCCTACCCTCGAACCTGCGTGTGGCCCGGGAGCACATGGCGACATACACGGGAAACCCGCGCAACTGGCGCGCTTTGTACAAAGCGCGAGACTCGCTCCACCCCACTCCGCGCATCCCAAATCTCAGCGAGATCATGTCGCTGTACTACAGCGCGTCAAGTGGCGTCACTGCTCATCGGGCCACCCCCGCCGAAGCCATGGACAAGGCCGAAAAAGCGATCAATTTCTATCTGAAGAGAAAGCGCAGAAACAAGCGCGACTGACAACCTTCCTCGGCTTCCGGGAATCTGGAATCGACAACCATGCGACAGCGAAACAACCTGATAGGCTTCGCGTTTCTGGCACCCAACATGACTGGGTTCCTCGTCTTCACGCTCATTCCCGTGCTGGCAGCGTTGGTCCTGAGCGTGTTCGAGTGGAACCTGTTTCAGCCCGCAAAGTTTGTCGGTCTACGAAATTTTGTGGATCTCCTCGGCTTCTTCCGCGACGAGGGGACGTGGTACGCCAACGATCCGAGATTCTGGAAGTATCTCGCCAACACGATGTTTCTGATGGTGAACATCCCCATCTGCATGTCCGCCTCACTGCTGCTGGCCATCATCCTCAACCAGAAGATTCGGGGCCGTGTTTTCTTCCGCACGCTGTTCTACTTGCCCACCATCTGCTCGGGCATCGGCATCATGCTTCTCTGGATGTGGATCTACAATCCGGAGTTTGGCCTGGCCAACCGGTTGCTTGCGCTGGTGGGAATTGAGGGGCCCCTCTGGTTGAAGAGCTACCACTGGGCCAAGCCATC
>JAGLDW010000973.1 GCA_023145395.1 Lentisphaeria bacterium
CTCTACGAAGCGGCGGAGATCGATGGGGCGAGCCGATGGCGGAAGTTCCGGCACATCACCTTCCCCATGCTCGCCCCCACCACGTTCTTCATCTTCATCACCGGAGTCATCGGCGGATTTCAGGGCGGATTCCAAGCGGCCTACGTGATGACGAAGGGTGGGCCCGACGGGGCGACGAGCACGATCAGCTACTACATCTACAACCACGCCTTCCAGTGGTTCAACATGGGATACGCCGCCGCCATCGCCGTTGTGCTCTTCGGCATGGTGTTCGTGGTCACTCTTGTGAACTGGCGCTTCGGGGGGAAAAAGGTGAACTATGTCTAAGGTCGCTGACAAGAATGCGCGGCGCATCACCTACGCCCTAAGCTACGTCTTCCTCATCGGTGTGGGAATCAGCATGGCCGCCCCACTGCTGTGGATGCTCAGCACTTCGTTCAAGTCTCCGGACGCGGATGTGATGAATCTCAAGGACATTCTGCCGGACGGGCTGCACTGGGAGAACTACCGCACGGTCATGGTGGAGACGAACTTCGCCCGCGCCCTCTTCAACAGTGCCCTGGTCACTATCACGATCACCGTGGGGCAAGTGTTCACCAGCTCGCTTGCAGCCTTTGCGTTTGCACGGCTGCAGTTCAAGGGGCGGGACAAGCTTTTCCTCGGCTACCTCGGGACGATGATGATCCCCGGAGCCGTGACGATGATTCCCGTCTTCATCCTGCTCCGCCACCTGCACTGGGTCAACACCTACTGGGGCCTGATCGTGCCCGCCATGTTCTCCGCGTATGGCACCTTCATGCTGCGCCAGTTCTTCATGACGATCCCGCGCGAACTGGAAGATGCGGCAATCATGGACGGCTGCGGGACGCTGGGGGTCTACTGGCATGTGGTTCTGCCCCTGAGCAAGCCGGCGCTGGCCACACTGAGCATTCTCACCTTCATGGGCTCCTGGCGCAATTTCATGTGGCCGGTGATCATCACTCACACGCGCGACATGTTCACGCTGCCGGTGGCGCTGGCTCAGTTTCAGGAAATGTACGGTGTGCAATGGGTGCTGATGATGGCCGGCTCAGTCATCATGATCATCCCCATGCTCGCTGTATTTATCTTTGGCCAGCGCTACTTCGTCGAAGGCATCCAGCTTGGCGCACTCAAGGGTTGATGCCGACCCTCAG
>JAGLDW010000974.1 GCA_023145395.1 Lentisphaeria bacterium
GTGTCCAACGACATCCCGACGGGGCCGGCAGGCCTGGACGCGCCGGGCGGCGTGGGGCTCCCCATGCTGTCTGGAAAGGCCGAATCGGATGCACCGGCCATCTCCATGATCAGCGACGTGACGTTTCCGAACGAGACGCTCGTCATCACAGGCGACAGCCTCGACGGAGCGCATCTCCGCGTATGGGCTGAAGGGCGACTCGAAGACCTGGAACCGCTGCGAACGGCGAACAATCGGATGCAAGCCATCGTGCCGAAGGGCTTCCCCGTTTCCACCATGCTCCTCTGGCCGGTCAAGGGCGACAAGGCTGGCACGCCGATTCGGGTCAACGGTGCAACGGCGTGGTGGGCCTGGCCGCCGCGACTGACGGTGGAGGACGCCGGGCAGCCCCAAACCGTGCGCGTGATGGGCAAGAATCTGAAGCTCGGCGATGTGCAGCCGCGCATGTGCCTGCAAGGCGCCGGCGCGGCGCAATGGTTGAAGGTGAAACAAGCCGGCCCGTACTGCATCGACGCCGAGCTGCCCATGGGGCTGACTGCCGGAACCTACCGCGTCTGGGCGCACAACGGCACGGGCGGACGCTATGGGTGGAGCGCTTCGATTACCTTTGAAGTGGTTGACGCACCGCCGCCGAAGGCACTGAAGACCTTCCAGGTGGACACCTTCGGCGCGAAACCCGACGACGGGAACGACGATGCCTACGCCATCCAGTCTGCCGTGGACGCTGCGGCGAAGACTGGCGGTGGCATCGTGGCCTTCTCGCCGGGGACATATCACGTGAGTCGGTCCATCGTGACGCACGAGCAGGCACCCGGCGGGGTTCACTTCCTCGGCGTGGGCATCGGCGAGTACGATCCGGCAACGCAGAATGTCCCTGGACGGAGCACGGTGATTCGCGCTCATGGGAGTGTTTCGCCCAAGTGCCTCATTCACATCAACGGCCCACGGAGTACAATTCGTGACCTGACGCTGATCTCCGGGCACCAGGGAGCTTTCCGAAGGCCCGAGGCACGCCACGTGTTCGGCACCGTGCTGGTGCGTGTGACGGGGCACGATGCAACGATCGAACGGGTTCGCTTCGCCATGCCCGATCTTCGCCCCGATGTGCCAGCGGAGGCACGGTTGGATCTGCAGATCTACGACCCGGCCCTTCTACTCGATGCGCCGGGCAAAGCGAATATCATCGTGCGCGATTGCGAGTTCCACTCGGCGGGATCCGGCATCCAGATCGGTATGCTGCAGAGCCACCAAATGCTCAGCGCCCCACCCGAGCCGAGCACCGACTATGTCCGCATCGCGCGCTGCCGGTTCCGTGGATACTCGTGTGGTTTCTACAAAGAGCCAGAGAACCCCAAAACCTACTTACATCAGGGCCTCTTCAATAGCGGCATCCTTGTGTTCAACAGCAAGTACTCGATCATCCAGGAATGCAGTTTTTCCGGGGCGGACCGTCGCGGCGGCAAGATGATCAACCGCAGCGTGTGCATCTACAACAGCTCGGCGCGCGACCTGTATATTGCCGAGAACAATTCTAGGAACGTTGGTATGACGTGCCCGCGCGAGGATCGCATCACCATTCAGGGGGAGCAAATCCTATTTCACTTTCGCTACCCCCACGGTGGCTACTTTGACGTGATCGATGCCGGGCCGCAATCGGTCGCGGTCAACCCCGATGATCCGCGCAACAAGCCCAAACTCAAGAGCGCGCACCAGGTGGCCGATCGCAACGGGAGCCGTGTGCTGGAGGAGGTGGGCACAAACGACCACTGGATCGTGTTCCTCGCGGCGGGAAAGGGCGTGGGACAATACCGCATCGTCACCGGCGCGGAGCGGTCGCCGGGCCGCGTGAAGCTCACTCTCGACCGTCCGTGGCGCGTCGTGCCCAACGGCACGAGCCGTGTGACGCTAACCGTAGCGAACCGACAAAACATCATCGACGGCAACACGATCGATGCGGGCTTTATCGACCCCCGATCGAAGGTGGCCGGTGTTCTGTTCTGGTACAACGCGATAGACAACATTGTCTCTGGCTGCCACGTGCGGCACGTGGGATACGGCGTCGGATTCAACGCATCCTTTCGCAACCCCTGCTGCTGGAATCTGGTGCGCGACAACGTGGTGGAGCACGTGGGTGGGCTAGCGATTGAGTGTATCGAGCCCGCCTGCTACATAGAGATTTGCGGTGCTACGGGAGGCCCGTTAGGACCGCTATTCCGCGCCGACTCCGATGTGAACGGGTGGTTTGCCGTGGGCAATGTGTTCCGATCCAATCTCGGCGACGATGCGCCTTGTGCCATGATTACCCATGTGGCGCATCAGGACGCGGTGTCCAAGTATTTGCCGCCACAGGACGACGGAGGCTTGGTCATGCCGGTGGTTGAGAACTGCCGGTTCTCCAGCGTTGAGAAGGGAATCGTCATCAACCCCGGCTGCTGCTGGGCCGTGATCCGCAACAACCTCGTCAAGACGAATGATCCCGCCGCGCCAGCCGTCTATGACCAGAGCGGAGGCAAGACAAAGGGCGCGATTATCGAACAACAGTAGAGGGGTCGGGGGCCGGGGGCGCTGCTGCAATGCCATGAAGTTTCTCGCGTGGCGTGTTCGGAAAGCGGAGAAAGTAGATGCATGGGCCCCATTGCACCCAGGGTCCAGCGGGCCCGGCGGACCTACCCAAGGCGCATACGGATAGAAACTCCATGGCATTGGTCGCTGTTGGCTCATTCTCCAGCACGAATAGCACGAGGGACACCGTGGACAGATGACTGACCGTTAGGGTACTGCATCCGCCTTGGCATCGTCCGCAGCAAGGACGGAGAAGCCATGCATGCCTTTGCTGAAGACAACCCGC
>JAGLDW010000975.1 GCA_023145395.1 Lentisphaeria bacterium
TGACGCTGAACAAATCGGACACCGTCCAGCGGGTGAAGGATGTCCCCACTTCATAATGGTGCCCTGAGCAGGATTCGAACCTGCGACCTACGGATTAGAAGTCCGTTGCTCTATCCAGCTGAGCTACCGGAGCGCGTTAGGGGATCAATACTATGGTTCGGGAGCCCGTGATTTCAACCTGAGAACAGGCTCTTCAGGCCACGTTCCGCAGGTCGGTTCAGTCGGTGCTGTTGACTAGGGCGGCAAACGTTGTCAATGCCTCGCGGCAGGCGGGTTCGCCTGCGTTGGGGAACTGATTGTGCCCAATGCCGTCCAGCCAGAGATGCTGCTTTGGCGAGAGGGCGCGTTCGTACAGTCGCTCGCCGTGTTGGAAGGGAACAATCCGGTCGAGTCGCCCGTGGATGACTAGCAGCGGGCAGTCGATTTTCTGAATCAGGGATAGGTTGTTGAACTTGTCAAAGGGAACCAGCGGCACCTTGGTCATGACCACGAATGCGCTGGTGAAGGTGCTCTGCAAAACGAGGCCCCCGACGGGATGCGCCGCGGCCAGGTGCGTGGACGGCCCGCCCCCCACGCTGCGCCCGTACACGATGATGGCGCCCGGCGCCACTGCCAACTCGGTCGTCAGATAGGCATACGCTGTCTCGATGTCCGTCTTCGCGCCCTTGGTGGAGGGTCGCCCGTCGCTGAGTCCGTAGCCTCTGTAGTCGTAGGCGAAGACGCTGAATCCGGCGCATCGCATTGCTTCGAGGTCGTCCCGCTCATCCCCAAGATCCTCCGCGTTTCCATGGCTATAGAGAATGGTGTGTCGAGCTGTGGGGTTCACCAGGTGCAGTGCGACCAATTCCAGTCCGTCGGGAGTCTTCAGCCGGATCAGATCGTCGGTGTCGCGGTAGGAGGCTGGTTGCGGATGGAAAATCATGCCGTCCGAACCCAGCCAGGCAAAGACGACCAACGACGCATAGACGAGCAAGGGGATGAGTAGAAAATCCATCAGCAGTCTCTTTCGCGAAAGCTTTCCAATAATGATTCTGCGCCAAGTTCCGACCACCATCCCGCCTCACTTTCAGATTTGTAATGGCAAGGGTCGGCGCGGACACTGTCCGCGACCCCGGGAAACGCACGCGACAGTCTACGCCAATTTGCTCCCCGCGCAAGCGACACGCCTGCCCAAGGACGGGACACTCCGTGAAAGCCAATGCGCGTGATGGGGCGCTGCCCCACGCCCCGCCGGGGAGCACCTGCGCTCCCCGGACCCCACATCAAGCTTCGGCGGACGCGCCGGACGAGGCGCCGGCTTTTCGCGGAAGCCCTGGCGCGCGACTCGAGACGCAGGTAGAGTTGGTGAACGGGAAACGATGCCAATAGCAGCCACGGGCGACAGACACAGTGGAGAAGAGCAGCATGCAGGTGGAACGACGCAAGCCACGCACGGCCCGGGTGGGCGTGTTCGGAGTGGGCCTGGATGTCTACTGGGGACAGTTTCCCGGTCTTCTCGACGAACTAACAGGCTACCAGACAGAATTCGAGGGAATGCTTCGTCAGCGAGAGGTCGAAGTGGTCGGATTCGGCATGGTGGACAACGCCCAGCGCGCCTACGAAGTCCTCCCCCGCATCAAGGCGGCGGACCTGGATCTGCTCTTCATCGACATGCTCACCTACGCCACTTCGTCCACTTTCGGCATCATCGCACGCGAACTGGACATTCCGATAGTGCTGGTGGCGCTGCAGCCGAAATCGCGCCTGGACTACGACAACGCCACCATCTACATGCAGCTCTGCAACGACAACATCTGCTCGCTGCCCGAGTTCACCGGCGTGGCTGTGCGCATGGGTCGCAAGGCGCCCCAAACCATCATCGGAACCCTCCACAACGACCCGGTCGCCGAAGCGGAGCTGAGCCGCTGGTGCAACATCGCCAAGGTGCTGCACGACCTGAAACGCGCTCGGAATCGGGCACCACGCCAAGACCATCCAGGACATCGCCCGCTGCCTGGACATCGAAGCGGTCGTCATCGACCAGTCGAGCTAGTGTCGTGTCACTAGAGCTGCGGCGAAAAGTGGCCAAAAGCCTGGCGATGCAGTACAGTGGAGAGAGTATTGGATGGGATTTTCCCGCTGGCGCCCGCGTGGGTGCGGCTACTCCTCGGGCCGTCTCGGAAACCACTGCAGCATGACTTGGCCACAAACATTCTGGAGCGAGTGCGGAATCTACGCACGCAACCTGTTTCAGATCGCCATCCTCACCTTCCTCATCTACCGTGCGCTGCACTTTGTCAAGGGAACGCGCGCGGCCGCGTCTCTCGCCGGCTTGTTCATCATCGGGCTGACGCTGAAGGTTCTCTCGCAGCTCATGGACCTGGAGGTGATCGCCTGGATTCTATCCCGGATGTGGACCTTCCTGGCACTGTCCATCCTCATTCTCTTTCAACCCGAGCTGCGACGAGCCTTCGCCGAGATCGGGCGCCAAAACCTCATCTCGCATTCCGGCAAGATCCGCCGCAACGCAGAATTGATCACCATGCTTCTCGACTCCACCTTCTACTTGGCGGACCGTCGCATCGGCGCCCTGATTGCGATCCAGCAGAGCATCGGGCTGCGGACCTACACCGAAACCGGCACCTACATAAACTCCCCCGCCAGCAGCAAACTGCTTAGCACCATCTTCTTCCCCAACACACCACTGCACGACGGGGGGGTGATCATCCAGGACGGGGAATTGGTCGCGGCCGGTTGCATCTTTCCGCTCACCCAGGACCGTGATCTCTCCAAGAGCCTGGGGACACGCCACCGGGCCGCCGTCGGTCTGACGGAGGAGACGGACGCCGTGGTCATCATCGTCTCCGAGGAATCCGGCGCCGTCAGCCTGTCACACCGGGGACGACTCACCAGAGGGGTGGACCGCGAACGACTCCAGCGACACCTCACGAACTTTCTGGTCAAGAGCAACATCGCCAAGAAGGGGAGAAAGGGCAGCGCCATCCTCCCATTGGTACCCGAGCAAGTGGCTGAGAAGAAAGATACGCCACCAACGGAGGAGGGCACGCCATGAAACGCCACCTCCTGCTTTTCGTCACCAGCGATCTGCCACGCAAGCTCGCGGCGCTCTTCTTCGCGCTCCTGATCTGGGGAGCCGTCAAGCTGTCCCTGCGGGAGCCAAAGCAACTCAGAGGGATCCCCGTCACGCCCGTTTTCGAGGCATCGCAGTTCATCATCGAAGAGAACAAGGAGCTAATCACCGTCCATGTGAGCGGATCAGCGGAACGACTCGCCAAACTCCGCGCCGAAGATATCACCATCAAGGGACGCATCCCCGAGAAGGTGCCTGACGGAGTGTACTTTGTCATCGTCAGCATCACTCACAAAGACGTGGTCATGCCCACAGGCATCAAGTTGAAGGACTTTACACCCAAGGAAGTCTCCATCCGGCTCGACAAACGCGTCACCAAAAGGGGTGTCCCGGTACGCGTGCGCTTCGAAGGGAAACTGCCCGAGGGATTCACACTTCAGGAGCCTGAAGTGGCTCCCGGCGCCATCGACATTCGCGGCCCCCACAAAATTGTCAAAGACATCAGAGAGGTCTTCACCGACCCAGTGCAGCTTGACGAGGGCACACGCCGCGACTACGACATCAACGTGGGACTCGTGCACATCTCCGACGTGCAGATGGTGAACGACGTGCGCGTGACCGTCAAAGTGGCGGAACACAGCACCGAGAAGATTCTCACTCAACGCGGGATTCATGTGCTTGCCCAGCCCGATTCGCCCCTGGCGCTCGTCGAGAAACTACCCACAGTGTCCATCACGGTTCGGGGTACCCAGAGCGACTTGGACGACCTGGACGCGCGTCTGGTGCGCGCCTTCATCGACATCGCCTCCATCACCAATCCGGGGCGCTACACACCCACCGTCCAGATCTGGATTGACCCCACGCTGTCGGTCAACCCGCAGTACGTCCATCCAAGGCAGATCCAGATCGAGTTGAAGACCAAGACGGCAACGCCGTGACCACTCGCGCGATCCACTGTCTGGTTGTTCTCGGGCCCACCGCCACCGGGAAGACACGCCTCGCGGTGACGCTCGCCCGCGCGCTCGCGGGTGAAATCGTCAGCGCCGACTCCCGCCAGGTCTACCGGGGCCTGACCATCGGCACGGGCAAGGACCTAGCCGACTACGGCAGTGGCGACCAAGCGGTGCCACACCATCTCATCGACGTTGTCGATCCCGACGAAGACTACCACCTCTTCCGCTATGCACTCGAGGCGCGCCAGGCCATCGCGGACATCGCCCGCCGAGGACGATTGCCCATCATCGTCGGAGGCACACCACTCTATATCAACGCACTCCTGGACGAATACACGCTCGAAGGGGGAGGACCTGACCCCGACCTACGCGCCAAGCTAGAATGCCAATCGGATGACCAACTGCTCGAACGTCTCCACCATGAGGCGCCCGACATCCATGCCCGAGTGGACACGACACAGCGGAAGCGCATCATTCGCGCACTCGAGATTGCCCTTACCAGAACACCACCGGACGACCGGCCCCTCCCCCCCCTTGACGCCCTGCTTCTCGCCCCCTACTACCACCGCACGGAGACCCATGCCCGCATCAAGACACGCCTCGATGCACGCTTGGAGGAGGGCATGATCGACGAGGTCCGCCAGCTTCACAAGAACGGACTGACATGGGAGAGACTCGACCAGTTTGGACTCGAGTACCGGCACGTGGCCGCATTTCTCAAGGGAGAGACAAGCCTCTCCCAGATGCACGACACGCTCTATTTCCGCATCCGTCGCTTCTGCAAGTCTCAGGACTCGTGGTTCCGCAAGATGGAGCGAGCGGGGAAGATCATTCACTGGCTACCCGGCGGAGACACGAGCCGCGCACTCAATCTCGCCCACCTCTTCCTTGACGGGAAACCATTGCCTCCGCCAGACTTCCAGCTCAAGGACATCACCTACGGACCCCGCAGCAACCAACGCTCGGCGTCCTCGGGAGAGCAAAGCGCCCGCTAAGTGGCCCCGATGCGAACCCCGCAATTCCTGAAGGGCGTCTCGCCCCCGACCCAATGCCATGAAGTTTCTCGTGTGGCGTGTTCGGAAAGCGGAGAAAGTAGGTGCAATGGGCCCATTGCACCCAGGGTCCACCGGCGCCGGCGGACCTACTCAAGGCGCATACGGATAGAAACTTCATGGCATTGGCCCTCGACCGCCGCGCCCCCCCCTGGACCGTTCGCGTCCCCGCGAACATGTCCCCTTTTAGAAGAGTTTGGCGAACAAGCTCTGGTTCACGGCTTGCAGGAGCGCGTTGCCGCGATGGCTCATCCCGTTCTTGATTTCGGCCGGGAGTTCGGCGAAGGTCTGATCGTAGCCGTCGGGGGCGAAGACGGGGTCGTAGCCGAAACCGCCATCGCCGCGCGGCGCGTCGATGATGCGTCCGCGCACCTCTCCCTCGGCTGTGCCGATCAATCCCCCGGGGTTGGCCAGGGCGATGACGCAGACGAAGCGGGCGGAGCGATCAGCCACGCCCTGCATTTCAGCTAGGAGCTTGTCCACATTGCGTCCGTCGTTGCCGCCCTCGCATGCATAGCGCGCGGAGTAGATTCCCGGAGCGCCGTCGAGGGCGAACACCTCCAGCCCCGAATCATCCGCCACCACCGTTCGTCCAAGTGCTTTGGCCACTTCCGTCGCCTTCTTCACCGCATTTGCCGTGAAGGTGTCGCCGTCTTCCACCACGTCGGGGATTCCCCCCACATCCTTGGCGGAAAGGAGTTGGATCCCGTGTGGTTCCAGAATGGCGCGCATCTCGACCACTTTGTGGGTGTTCCCCGTGGCGGCGAGGATCTCGACGAGTGAATCGGGCATGCTGGACTCCTAGTAGGACCCGCCGCGAAAAGATTTTCGCGACCGGTGATAGGTGATCGGTCACCAGTTATCGGTGTTCGATTTGTGTTTTTTGGAGACAACCCGACGGAATAGCAGTATCCCCCACCGATGACCGATTACTGGTCACTTCATCGCTCCATGGCTTTTCCCGCCGCCACTGTCCTTGCGACAGTGGAGCGAAGATGGGCAACTTGCGAAGCAGTGGCGCTTCTCGCCAGAAAAATCATCGCTCCACCGGGACGAGCCCGGTGGCGGCGTAGGATGGGGAACCCTTATTCGGGCATGACGAGGATGGTTCCCAGGGTGCTTCCTGGACTTTCGATATGGGCGTTGACGACTTCGTCGATGTCGTCGAGGGGGACCTTGTGAGTGGTCAGGCCCGCGACGTCGAGCTTGCCTTCGGACATGAGGCGAAGCGCGTAGGCCATATTGGTCTTGGTGGTCCAGCGCATGAA
>JAGLDW010000976.1 GCA_023145395.1 Lentisphaeria bacterium
CGTCCTTGCCGACCTTGTCCATGGCGTCCGCGATGATGTCGCCGATGGTGCTGTCGCTGTTGGCGGAGATGGTCGCGATCTGGGCGATCTGCTCGCGGTCCTCAACTGGAACGGCCATCTCTTCAAGCTCGACGGCGATGGCTGCGACAGCCTTGTCGATGCCGCGCTTGAGGCTCATGGGATTTGCGCCGGCGGTGACGTTCTTCAGGCCTTCCTTGTAGATGGCTTCCGCAAGAATCGTGGCTGTCGTGGTGCCGTCGCCAGCGATGTCGGACGTCTTGCTTGCGACTTCCTTGACCATCTGGGCGCCCATGTTCTCGAAGGGATTGTCGAGCTCGATCTCCTTGGCGACGGTGACGCCGTCCTTGGTGACCGTGGGGGAGCCGAACTTCTTGTCAAGGATGACATTGCGGCCCTTGGGACCGAGCGTGACCTTGACGGCTTTGCTGAGCGCGGCCACGCCGTTCATGAGAAGCTGGCGTCCCGTGGTGTCATATGCGAGTTGCTTGGCAGCCATTCTGGAATCTCCTGTCTATATTGCTGTGTTTTCGTTCGCTGATCGGCGTGCGTGCGCCGTTCTAGCCGACGATCGCGAGAATATCGCTCTGGTTGAGAATCTTGTACTCTTTGTCGTCGATTTTGACGTCCGTGCCGCCGTACTTGCTGGTGAGCACCATGTCGCCAACCGCGACTTCGAAGGGAACCTTCTTGCCGTCGTCGTCGATTTTGCCAGTGCCGAGGGCGATCACTTTGGCTTCCTGGGGCTTTTCCTTGGCGCTGTCGGGGATGATGATCCCGTCTTTGACTTGCTCCATTTCCTCAACGGCTTCAACGAGAACGCGGTCGCCTAGAGGTTTGATCTTGATGTCCATTCCATCACTCTCCTGGTTCTGTTTTCTGTTCTTACCCTATATTCAGATCTCTCCACAGTCGGGATGAGTGGCTTTTCCGCCACTTATTTGTCATCGTCGACCATGGTGAAATCCGCATCGATCACATCTTCGTCTTTTTCGTTCTTGCCTTGGTCCGCCTGTCCTTCGCCGTCGGGCCCCGGCTGGGCGCCTTCCTGGCCCTCTTGCGCCTGGACGTTCTTGTACATTTCCTCGGCGAAGGCATGCATCTTGCTTTCGAGATCCTTCATGATGGCGTCCATCTCCGCGGTGTCCTCCGCCTCGATTGCCTTCTTGAGCTTCTCGATGCCGTCCTGCACGGGATTCTTGACCTCGTCCGGGATCTTGTCCCCGTTCTCGGTAAGCTGTTTCTCAGTCTGGTAGACCATGGAGTCGGCTCGGTTGCGGACCTCGACCGATTCCTTCTTCTCCTTGTCCTCCTGCTCGTGCGCCTTGGCGTCATCGACCATCTGGTTGATTTCGTCCTCACTGAGACCGGAGCTGGCGGTGATGGTGATCTTTTGCTCCTTGCCCGTTCCCAAATCCTTGGCGGAGACATTGAGTATGCCGTTTGCGTCGATATCGAATGTCACTTCGACCTGAGGGACGCCCCTGGGCGCTGCGGGGATGTCCTGGAGATGGAAGCGCCCGATCGTCTTGTTTCCAGAGGCGATATCCCTCTCGCCCTGGAGCACGTGCACCTCCACGGAAGGCTGGTTGTCGCTGGCGGTCGAGAAGATCTCGCTCTTGCGAGTGGGGATGGTGGTGTTCCGCTCGATCAGCCGCGTGCAAACCCCGCCGAGAGTCTCGATGCCGAGAGAGAGGGGGGTGACGTCCAGGAGCAGCACATCATCGACTTCGCCCTTGAGGACACCGCCCTGGATGGCCGCGCCGATGGCGACGACTTCGTCGGGGTTGACACCCTTGTGGGGAACTCTGCCGAAAAGCTCTTCGGCGAGTTCTTGAATCTTGGGCATGCGGGTCATTCCGCCAACGAGGATGACTTCGTCAATGTTGGACGTGCTGATTCCCGCATCCCGGATGCAGTTCTTGCAGGGAGAGGAGGTGCGCTGGGAGAGTTTCTCGACCAGTTGCTCGTACTGTGCGCGGGAAAGAGTGGCCATGAGGTGTTTTGGGCCTGTGGCGTCCGCTGTGATGAAGGGCAGGTTGATCTCTGTGGTCATGCTGCTGGACAGCTCGCACTTGGCCTTCTCCGCCGCTTCCTTGAGCCGCTGGAGCGCCATTTGGTCGCTGCGCAGATCCACCCCGTTCTCTTTCTTGAAGTCGTCCACCATCCAGGTGATGACGGCCTCGTCGAAATCGTCGCCGCCGAGATGTGTGTCGCCGTTGGTCGCCTTCACTTCGAACACGCCGTCGCCAATCTCGAGGATGGAGATGTCGAAGGTGCCTCCGCCGAGGTCGTAGACGGCGATCTTCTCGTCGCTTTTGCGGTCGAGCCCGTAGGCCAGGGAGGCGGCAGTGGGTTCGTTGATGATACGCTTCACATCGAGGCCGGCGATTTTGCCGGCGTCTTTGGTGGCCTGTCTCTGACTGTCGTTGAAGTAGGCGGGAACGGTGATGACAGCCTCGGTAATTGTTTCTCCCAGATAGGCTTCAGCATCTGTCTTGAGTTTTTGCAGAATCATGGCGGAGATTTCGGGCGGAGAGTAGTTCTTGTCGCCAATGTTCACGTTGATGTCGCCATTCTTGGCTTCGACGACATTGTAGGGGACGAGATCGACGTCGTTGGCGATTTCCTTGAACTTGCGCCCCATGAAGCGTTTGATGGAGAAGATGGTCTGTGTGGGGTTGGTGACTGCCTGTCTTTTCGCAGTCGCCCCCACGAGACGTTCCCCCCCCTTTGTGAAGGCGACCACCGACGGCGTCGTGCGCGAGCCTTCCGCGTTGGCGATGACAACAGGTTCGCCGCCGTCCATCACGGCCATGCACGAGTTGGTGGTTCCCAAGTCGATTCCAAGTATTTTTGACATTGCGTATCTCCCTGCCATCTGTCAAAGATCGAGCTTCAGTCGTCTGGGACTCCAAGCTTGATCGTACGTTTTCACTCGCTACGAAATGGGATAGTAGCAGGAGCTATGCCAAGTGCCTGTTATATATGATAATATACTGGGAGGTAAAAAGATATGGCGCAATGAAGGAGGTTTGTGGTGTGACATGTGACAGGCCTTGTCCCGCATCTGTGACACAGTTTCTGTCACAGTGCGACACAGTGGCACACCAGCAGTGCCTGGGAACAGGATCTCCCACTCGCTGGAAGGCGGCAGCGTGGATTCGGCGCAGGTGGTCGATGGATGCGTGACGGCATTGTGGCGTGGAGGGGTGGCAGCGCGCATGTCCTGGGCGTGACTCCGCCGTTGCACCAGTGTCGGCGTGTCCTCTTCGGCGTCCTCGATGCCTCTTCCCGCTAGCGCAGCAGTCGGATCGTTTCGGCGATTGCCCTCTTCGTCTCTGGATCCGGTTCCTTCGAGTGCACTTTCTGGAGTTCGCCAAGAACATCGATCTTCACTTCGCCGATCGTGCGCAAGGTGGTGGCGGCAGTCTTTCGGAGCACTGGATCAGGGTCGCGAAGTTGCATGAGGAACCATTCTGCCCTGGAAAGGGTCCGCACTGGTAGTTTCCGTGTTCCCACATGGAAGAAAAAGGGTCCGTCGGTCTCTCTCGGCAGCATGTAGGCGAGGAAGACCCAAGCCCCCCCGTTGCGGGCCTTCACGCGGTTTGTGAAAGTGTAGATGGCACCGTCGTTCTTCGCCTCGTCCTCACACTTGTGCCCTGCTCCGAGGAAGCGCATTTGCTGGCCGGAGGAATCTGTCAGACGGAAAGCGCTCACTTCGGTCCATCCGGATTTCAAGGTGATTCCCCGTACGATGACGATTCGCTTCTCAATCTGGTTGATCTGTTGAGGCTCCACATCTCCACTGTTGTGCAGGCGGAGTCTTCCGGTGACGCGCGCGGCGATTCCCGTGGGTGGAATGAAGGGGAGGAGGGGGTGGGCACTCGGTTTTGTGGGCGGGGCGTCCAGCACTTCCGGGATCGGCGGTGCTTTCACTTTTGGGAGAGCTATGGGAGGTGCCTTCGGCGCTCCGCCCACCCGCAGAAGGTCCGCGCCGTGCGTGATGAAGCCCACGATGGGAATCGGAGGGTTGGTCTGGATGACGAACTCAAACACCGGAGGAGTGATCTTGTCGCCAGATATCAGCATGGTGCGGCATCGTACGGTGGTGCCAAGGGGCATTTCATTCCAGCGCCAGATCTCTCCGGACAGGGGATGCAGGTCGATTGTGTCGAGTTCCATCTGGAATCCCTCCGACAAAGTGAGCGCTCTGCTAGGCATGGCGAGCGTCACAGTTGGCCTCTCCGTGTCAAGATTCCGGGCTGCAAGCCGGCCCTCGAGTATCAATGTGCGATGATGAAATGCCGAGCGGAGCAATGTGAAGTCGGCATCGCGTTCGAAGAGAAGGCGCAACGTCTGCGTCAGTGTCTCCCACGAGTATTCTTTGGGTAGTGGGGGGATCGGGGCGACTGTCGCCGTTGTGCCTTGTGTGGGAACTGGCGTGCCCGAGGGTGTACCCGCTTGGGTCCTTCCACCTGGCGTATTTTGCCGAGGAGCTGTAGAGGATGGTTCTGCCGCAGGGAGTTCCACGACTATGGAAGGGACCTCGGACACCGTGTCTTCTCCGCCCACCGCCGCGCCGTCCTTCCCCCCATCCTCCGGTGCTTCCAGCAGTTCCTCCACTGGGTCTTGCTCCGTGCTGGCCGAATCCTTTCTCGCCTGTCTGACCAGATGGACGCAGAGCATGAAGACAAGAAGGATCACGAGGAGAGTCAAGGCAAACACAAGAGGCAGCCATGTGGTCTTGCCGAAGCCGCCGAGCACTTCTCCACTCTTGCTTGGGGCATGTTCCGATTCCCGGCGGAACTCCTGAATGGCGCGCGTCGTGTCATCGCCGTTTGGTCTTAGCGAGTGCAGGTGCGCGGGTGGTGTATCCTCGGAAAGAGCAACGGCAGGAGGGGCAGGGCTTTCGTGAACGACCTGCGTGCGCACGTGGCAGTTGGGGCATTCAACCTCCGCCGTCTTGGCGGGGTCGTGGATTTCCAGAGATTGCCCGCATCCAGTGCATGTCAATTTGGTTGCCATACGACCCTCTTCAGTTGCTTCTGGAGAGCGACCTGCAACCGGTCTCTCCTGGGAGCCTGGGACGTTGCTGAGGCGTCACAGGCTCTTGCTCACAGATCTGTCTCGATACGCTGGATCCCTCGTGGACTGGCCTTGTGTCCAAGGCGAAGCATGAGCAAGTACAGTACAAGAGATCATCGGGAAACGCCAGCGGAGCACACGACCTGCCATAGGAGGTGTGTGTGCTCGCCGCCAAAGGGGTCGGCACGGAAAGTTCATGGAACTACAGACTACAGAAACTCCATCGTGTAGTCTTCCAGTTCGCAATCCCTGATCTTGGCGACAAAATCGAGGACTTTGCTGAGCATCTCGTTCGCGTGGCGCTGATCGTTGCTGACAGTGACCACCCCCATGCATGCATGGTTCCACACTTCGTTGTCATCCACCTCGGCAATGGAGACATTGAACGTTTTCCTCACCCGGTCCCGAATGCGGTTGACCGTCATGCGTTTCTCTTTGAGCGAGTAGGCGCCGTCAATGTCGATTTCCAGTGTCAGAATGCCAACAATCATGGGATTTCTCCAGAGGGCATTTGCCCGAGGGGGTGTGCAAGGGATGGCATCACGTCGTGAACATACATTGTCAGCAGAGAAAAACTCCACAAGTGCTGGCACTCGCCGTCCGTGCCTCGTCACCTCTGTGACGAATGCGTGTGGAGCGTTGATTTTCTCAGTTGACGAGACAGTTTCTTTGGCACAGGGTTGCCCGAGGGAAAAACACACCAAGTCTTGGCAACTGGATCATAAAAGAGAGAGGAAGACCGTCCCCGATGTTTGAGCAAGCCTTTAGAAATATAGATGACGTGCTCTGGAAAGAGGCGGGTTGCTCGTCGGAGCTGGACTACACGGAGCAGACCTCGTGGTTGCTGTTCCTGAAGTACCTCGACGGATTGGAGCAGGACCGCGCCGACGTGGCCTCACTGGAGGGAAAAGAGTACGCGTTCATCCTGAATGAGGCGTATCGTTGGGGAACCTGGGCCGCGCCCAAGGGCAAAGACGGCAAGCTCGACCACAATGCCGCGATGGCCGGCGACGACTTTCGGGACTTCGTGGACGACAAGCTCTTCCCCTACCTCAGCGGCTTCACGCAGCGCGCGAGCGGACCCGACACCATCGAGTACAAGATCGGGCAGATCTTCGGCGAGATCAAGAACAAGATCCAGAGCGGCTACAACCTACGCGAGATCATCGACCATATAGACGAGCTTCAGTTTCGCTCGCAGGTGCAGAAGCACGAGTTGTCCGCACTCTACGAGGAAAAGATCAAGCGCATGGGCAACGCCGGGCGCAATGGGGGGGAGTACTACACGCCACGTCCCCTGATCCGCGCCATGGTCAAGGTAACCGACCCCAAGATTGGCGAGACGGTCTACGATGGAGCATGTGGATCGGCCGGATTTCTCTGCGAGGCGTACGATCATATGACGGCCAAGGGGAAGCTCACCACGGCGGATCTGCAGACACTCCAGACTCGGACGTTCTACGGGAAGGAGAAGAAGTCGCTCGCCTA
>JAGLDW010000977.1 GCA_023145395.1 Lentisphaeria bacterium
AGATTGGTGATGCAGGCGTTGTTGACGAGGTTGAAGTGCCCGCGGTAGAGCCGCCCAGTCTCAAGCGACTCGATGATGAAGCTGCCGTGCTCGTGCGACCGATTCTCCTGGGTAAACGGTTTGACGTCCTCCTCCAGCCACTTGGGCATGTCGGATTCCAGAAAATTCCGCCGTTTGATCGCAAAACGCAGGTAGCCGGCAGTTTCGCCCCCTAGCGGGCGCTGGTCGTCGATGTAGGCCCACTGCGCCACGTCTTTGGAAGTCTTGCGGTACCAGTGCAGGTACTCGGACAGATGTCCGTTGGTTTCGGTGGAGAAATAGCCCGTGCGGCGCAACACATCCACACGACACTTCTCGTGCTCGACGATCTTCGGATGCCGCTCGAACGCTTCCAGGAGATCGTGCGTGATATCCGTGCCCTTGTTGAGGACCTTGACGTACCAGGTCTGGTGATTAATCCCCGCGCAGACGACATCGACGTCCTCGGGGGGAACATCAAAGAGGCGCGCAATCAGGCGTTGTCCACCTTCGACACCATGGCAGAGTCCCACGCAGCGGACTCCACCGTAGTGGCTCGCCGCCCACGTCAGCATCGGGTTCGGATTCGCGTAGTTGAGCAGAAGCACTCCCGGTTTCGACAGCTCGCGCATCTCGCGACACATGTCCAGCAACACGGGTATGCCGCGCTGCGCATACATGATTCCGCCAGGAGCCAGCGTGTCTCCGACGCACTGGTCCACGCCATACTTCAATGGGATTTCGATGTCGTACTGCAGCCCCTCAAGGCCCCCAACCCGCGCCAGATTGATGACGTAGTCCGCATCCGTCAATGCCTCGCGCAGATCCAGCGTCTTCTCGATGCGAGCCTCTGTCTTGACCGTGTTCTCCTGCACATCCCGCTCGGCCAGCTGGAACATGTTGTCCAAGTTCTTCTGGTTGATGTCCATGAAGTGGAAGAACGTGTCCTGGAATTCCGGGACGGCGAGTATATCTGCCATGAGTTTGCGCGTGAAGGCAATGCTCCCCGCGCCGATTACCGCGATCTTGATCATCGAATCTGTCTCCTGGATGGATGCGTATCACACGGGACGCACACGACCACGATTACCATAGCATTGGAATCAGGTGTGCGCTGTCCGCGTCCCCCGGCGACGGGGACCGGCTCGCCGGAGCCTCGCCCTCCAGGATTTGCGCTGTTCGCAGTGCGGCGGCTCAGCGGGAGCTTCGCCCTCCCAGGGACACTGGTTTTGGCTGTTCGGTGTGGGCGGCTCACGGCCGCTTGCCCTCCAGGGAATGCGGAGTTCGCAGTGGGGCGCGGCACGGGCCTTCCGTCCTGCGAGATGTCAGGTTTTCAGGTCGATGGTACGACTCATTCCTCATCACGTTCTAGGGAATGCCTGCCAGAGACGACAGGACTTCATCTGCAAGAAC
>JAGLDW010000978.1 GCA_023145395.1 Lentisphaeria bacterium
AAATGCACGGTTTTGAACGCATCCAGCAAGGGGGCAAAGTCGCACTCCAGGATCGGTGGCGACACGCCCCCCACGGTGGAAAGCGCTAGTTTCTCGGCACAGCGCAGAGCAATCAAAGTCCCAAACGAGTATCCCACCAGGCTCGGGCGCGCCACCCCACCGAACTCGCGTTGAGCGGCGGCAATGGCTCGCATGCTGTCTTCGACGATGCGATCATAGTCCCCTGCCCGCTCGAGTTCTTCCCAGTAGGTGAGCAGATCCGTGTCTCCCACCCTTCCCTCGGCCACTCCTCGATAGTCGAAGGTCATGCCCAGGCCACCTTCGCGCACTGCCGCCTCGAGCAGCGCCTGAACCACATTGTTCTCGCTATCGCCACCCAGGATGGGGTTTGGCGGACAGACGACCAGCATGCGACCCACGTCCGAGTCGTCCCCGTAGGCAATGGTGGCTTGGATCGATAGTCCATCCTCCAACGGCACGGTAATCGTCTCGCCAAGATAGCTTCGTCCCTCGTCCGCGTTCATCTCACTCCTCCCCACCGTACGGATGACGCTGAAAAAACAGGCTGAGGAGCTTTGCCAGCTTCAAACCCTCGAACAAGTTCCCCTGGATGTCGGTGCGTCTGGTGAAAAATGCCTTCTGCGGGGACAGGCGACAGGCGGCAATCTCAAGAAACACAGGCTCGTCGAGCACAAATCGCACCGCCGCATCCTCCGGAGCATCCAGGGGGCCCCGGATCTCGCAAACACATCCATTGGCCACCGAAAAGCACCACCAGTGACCCAGGTCGGTAAAATGGATGCTGGCATCGACGCAGTAGCGGTCGTAGCCGTCCAATAAAGGACGGTTCATCATCCCGCGGAGGTGACGTTGGAAAAAATCAGCGGCTGATGGCAAGGCGTTTTCCCCAGGCAGTCTGTTCACAGAAGTCCAGCAATGCTTCAAGATAGCGCCGATCAAAGCGGATCGGCGACCGTGCGCTGCCCAGTTGGTTGCGGGCGGAGCAGTCAAAGCGGGGTTCGCCATGGAGGTAGGCTAGATAGCCCGCCGTGCTCTCGACGGAAACACGGTTCAACGCCCGACTGCTCTCGTCCGGTGCACGGTTGACAATCCGACACCCCAGTTGCTCCTCCAAAAGAACACCAAAGTCCCGGTTCTTGATCGGATTCTCGTCCACGAGATGATACGTATGACCGTGAAAACCCGGGTCCGAAAAAATTTCGCCGAACATCTCGCTCAACCGGTCCACGGGAATGTAGTTCTGGGTGGCATCGGGATCATAGGCAAGCGCGAAGGGCTCGCCGGGATGACGTCGGGAAAATGCCACCATCATGCGCAGCACCTTGTACAGCGTGAAAAACTGGAATGTCCGTCCGTTGTCCTGCTCGCCGATCACAATCGATGGCCGCACGACTGTCAGGCGCTCAGGCGTGTCCGCATACCATTCCCTCACAAATCGTTCCACCTGGAACTTGCTGCGCTCATAGTCGTTTCGAAAGGATTGCCCAACATCAAGCTCCGTCTCGAGAAACTGCGACGCCAACCCCCCGACATAGGCGGTGCTTACATGGAAGAAGCGAGCGGAGCGTGGAATGCTGGCGAGCACATGCCGCACGCCTTTCTCGTTCGTCCGATGGTTCCGGTCACTGTCCTCGAAGGAGATGCTCGCGGCGGCATGGATGACGTCAGTGATGCCTTCTGTCAACAACTTGGTCGAGGACGCACCCAGCCCCAGCCCGGGAAGTGACACATCGCCCTCGTGCGCACCCACATGCGCGAAGCGATCCGGATCGCCAAAATAGGCGCCGAGAACTCGGAGACGCCCGCGGACCGATTGTCCCGGCCGAGGCCGTACCAGCACATGGACATCCAGATCGGGGCGGTGGCAGAGCCGATCGAGTAGATATCCCCCCACCAAGCCAGTGGCGCCCGTCAGCAGCACGCGGCGAGCGCCTGAGTTTGCATTGCAGTCAGGCATCAGGCATCCAGCTCCAGTCCATCCGCCCGAGCGAGCACATTCCGCAGGTCGCCAAGCAGTCTCTCCAAATCCTCGCGCTCCACCACCAGAGGCGGCATGAAGGTCAGAACGTTCCGGTCCAGCCCCGTTTTCCCAAGCAGATAGCCAAGCTCTTTCATCTCTTCGAGGATCCAGTCAGTGGTTTTCATCAACGGCTTGCCATCCCGTGCAAGCTCCATGCCAAGCATCAATCCCCTCCCCCGCACTTCCTGCCCAATGGAGATGGCATCCACCAATGTCTGGAGGCCGTTCTTCAGAAATCCGCCAAGCTCCCGCGCCCGCTCGTCCAGTTTCCGCTTCTCCATGTACTCGAGCACCTGCAGCGCGGCCGTCGCGGACAGCGCATTCCCCCCCGTTGTCGAGGCGCCGGGCCGGGTGTAGCAGGCCGCCACATTTTCTGTCGCGCAAAAGGCGGCGATTGGAAACCCGTTGCCCAATGCCTTGGCCACAGTTAGAATGTCTGGTTCGACCCCTTCGTGCTGGAAGGCGAATCGGTTGCCCGTGCGGCAGAATCCGCATTGCACCTCGTCGAGAATCAGCAATGCGCCTGCCTCGTGAGCCACATCGCGCAGACGCGCCAAGTAGCCGGGAGGAGGTTCGATCACACCGCCATTTCCCTGGATCGGCTCTGCGATCACCGCAGCGATGTCGCCCGACTCCGCCAGGAGATCTCTCACAGCATCGACACAGGCATAGCCGCAGGTATCGAAGGTGTGTCCGAGATCGCAGGCCGCGCAGTGGGGGCGAGGCGCCTGCAGCAACCCGGGTGGTGGCGATGTGTCGGTGCACCACATGGGAATGCCCGTCAACCCCATGGTCAGGGAGGTCCGACCGTGCAACCCTCCGCGTAGAGAGAGAAATCCGGAGCGCCCCGTATGCAGTTTGGCCAGTAGCAGAGCACCCTCGTTGGCCTCGCTTCCGCTATTGACGAAGAACACGCGCTTCAGGCTGCAGTCCAGGAACTGCACCAGGCGTTCAGCCAGGTGGTAGATGGGCTCTGTCAGATAGATGGTTGTGGTGTGCTGCAATCGTCGCAGTTGGTCGATTGCGGGCTCGATGATCGCCGGATTGCTGTGACCGCAATTCATCACGGTCACCCCGGAGTACACATCCAAGTATCGTTTTCCCGTCGTGTCGAACAGGTACTGCATCTCCCCGCGCTCAAACACGGGGGGATCCCGATAGAAATGATAGAGGCACGGTACCGTGTAGCGTTGCTTCAGGTCGAGTAGATGGTGTGCGTCAGCTCTCATTCTGCTCCTCTCGCTTCAAATCCAGTCTGGAGATCTCCTCATCCCTGCAAATGCCGCGGAGATAGCCGCCAAAACTGTGTGCTTCCGGGGAAAATGCCAGCGCGAACTCCGCTTGAACAGTCTCCAAGGCGCCTGGCTGGTCCAACCCACGTCGGTAGAACTCTGCGAGCACACCAACCTGCTCAGGCTCATAGGTCCTCGCATCGAGACGGATCGAGGCTGGAGCAACTGCCAGCAAGGCGCCTAGAACCGGTAGCATCGCCAGATCGTGCTCCAGCAGAATGTGGTTCCGACAATATCGATCCACGGCGATGCGGCGACGCGCACCCTTGCGGTCAACGAGGCAGAAATGGTCGGCAGCGCATGGCATCTGGCAAAAGTCGCTCTTGCTGATCTGCTGGGTGTTCATGGCGATCAGGCAATGTTCGACCAACATGCCGGTCAACGGTCCGTGCGCCAAGAGATCGAACTGACAGCCAGGTGCCGCCTCCATCATGGAGCGAAGGACTGGCAGGGAGATCTCGAGTCCGGGCATGATCCGGGTCACGCCAAAATCCTCCAGAAACAATGCGGCTTCGGCGTTCATCACATTCAGGCGTTCGGAGGCCCACAACGTCAAGCCACAGTCCGCCAGCACCTCGAGCGCCGCAAGACCTGTGACCACATAGCCATCCACGGGTGGCGTCAGATCGACGAATTGACGCAAGTCGAGAACTTCCCGCTCGTTCAACACACAGGGGGTGGTCATGAGCACGTTCGCGCCGGCTTCCTGACTCGCCGCCGAAATGTCCCGGATCTCCGCCAACTCCCAGCCACCCTCAACGGTCAAATCCCCCTCCCAGGACAGAACCAGTTGATCGCAACCGGCCGCCAGCGCCGCCTCCGCGCCCGAACTGGACCCCACAACCACGGTGAGCGCCACCTCCGGGGCATCACAAGCTGCGGAGTCCGCAGACTCTGCGAACTCCGCAAACTCCGCTCCCTCCTGCGTGGTCAATCGACCGTGCGTCGAGAAGATGACGGGTTCTCGTTCGCCACTGGTGTCCATGATGTCGCTGCTGGGACATTGGAATGCGAATCCTGTGGTCAGGCTGCGCGTCCGTTCTCGATGGCGGGCCGTCGCCTCGCAAAACAGTTTTGCCGGACGCAACGGCTCGGACACCACTCGGTCCAACGCGCTACGGTACGCTTCGACGATGGGCACCAGCACCTCCGCCGAACGCATTCTGCCCTCGATCTTGAGCGAGTCGATTCCGTGCAGTACAAGTTCGGGAACATGCTGTAGAAGACAGAGGTCTTTGGTGGCGAGCAGATGCGCGTATTCACGCACAACGCGGCCGGAGGTCTCGGATACCAGGTCGTAGGACCATCGGCAGGGCTTCATGCATTGACCCCGGTTGCTGCTCTTGCCGAACAGCAGGCCGCTTGACAGGCATTGCCCCGAAAGCACGGAGCAGAGGTCGCCATGCACAAAATACTCGACCTCAAGACCACTCTCCTCGCGAATTCGGCGCACATCCACCAAGGTGATGTCCCTCGATGTGACCGCCCGTGTGAAGCCCACCTTCCGCAAAAAGCGTGCGGCCTCCACACTACTGATGTTCATCATCGTGCTGCTGTGCAGCTCAGGCCGAAATCCCATCTCCTGCGCCAGTCGGACCACGGCCAGGTCCTGGACGATGATTGCGTCCACGCCAATCCCGTCCAGAAAGGCCAGGTAGCGCCGCAGTGCAGGCACTTCGTCCTGACCAAGCAGAATGTTCACCGTGACGTACAATCGACGTCCAAGAGCGCGCACGGTCTCGACGGCGCGCGTCAGCGCCTCGTCGCTGAAATGGAAGTCGCGACGATGACGACGCATGTTGAACTGCTTGCCCGACAGATAGACGGCGTCCGCGCCCGCCTCAAGCACGGCCAACAGGACATCCTCACGCCCTGCGGGCGCCAGCAATTCGGGTTTCCATCCAGGTGGTTTATCCGGTCGAAATGTCAATACAAGAGTTTCCCTTCAAACTGCTTTTGCGGGCGACGAGGGTCTAGGATACCACACTCCGTACGCACGGCCTCGTCCTCGAGCACCATATTGAGAATCAGCATGCTGTGGTCATAGCGCGACAGCATGATACGACCACGCTTGCCCACTGCGCAGTCCGCAAACGCACCGTCGGTCTCCATGCGCACCACCCGCGTCTCGACCCTCTCCGATTGGGTCGCATACTCAATGCCAGCCGCCGTGAAGGCCGTCTCGGGGAACATCCCGAACAGACTGTTCCCGTATCCGGACATATGAACCGCGTTTGGGAAGGCGTCTCGGCAGCGTTTGTATTCCTGCTCGGACATCGCCATCCCCGCGTAATGCACACCCAGAATTCTCGTTCTGATCGCTTCGGGCATGCGTTCCGCCAAGGCCTTCACAACAGGGGGAGTGGCGTACAGGACCTCGACGACCTGCCGACTCAGAATATCGTCGATCTGAGAAAGAATATGGGCAAAATAACGACGTGCCGACAAGGAATCTCGGGCTTGCTTGCGAAACCAGCGCGGATCGAAATCCACGGCAAACGGATCCGTGCCCCCCACAACCCGCAGAATTTCGCGCAAGGCCTTGCCCACGATGTGCGGTCCGCTCGGACCCGCCCACAACCAGTTCACGAGCAAGGGAAAGCCCACACGTTCGGCCTGCTCGACAAAGGGACGGACAAAGCCGGAACGAAACTCCTCCTCGGTGAAACACGCCAGCACAGGCTGGCCCGAAAATCCCGAGGTCTCCCCCGTGATCAAGTAGGGACGCAGCTCGCGCAACGGACGCGGCAGAAAATCCTCAATGCCACAACTCCGAAGTTCCTCGACGGTGACGGGTGGAACCGCATCCGGACACGCCAGCACATCCTCCCAGTCAAGCCCTAGACGGGCTAGCCGGTTGCACCAAAATTCCGATCCTGTGTCGGGATGCGTGTGGAGGCGGAGAATCTCTCTCTTCCGGTCCAAATCTGGCATGCGATCTCTATTCCAACTCGCTGATTCGAGCTTTCGACTTTTTCTTGAACACGGGATCCTGATGATCGACCACTGGGAGGCGTACCACATTCCGGTAGTACGTCACAGCCTTCTTGGGTTTCTTCATCACTTCGTAGGTGATGGCGAGCTGATAATG
>JAGLDW010000979.1 GCA_023145395.1 Lentisphaeria bacterium
AAAAGCAAAGCGGAGGACTGACCCGCCAGGCCAGCTGCCGAGCTCCGGAGTGTAGTATCTCAGGCCCGCTACTTGCAGGTCATTTTTCCGTGAGAGCGGGTTCCTGGACCTCCGCTTTCGGCCCCGTCTCGGTCTGAAGGGCCACGGTACGCGCGCGTATTCGGTCTGAGGCGTGGAGTTTCCCTGAGAGCAACCAACAGCAAGTCCCCTCATCTGCAGGTAGTACCTATTGATGAGGGACAGTAGTCGTCTACGAAGAGGGAATCAAGGAAGGGGGGCGGTGTCCCTCAGGACTTGGCCGTCTCTGCAAACTGGCTGATCCGGATGTCGCCCTGCGGCAGGTGGGCAACAATCTCGAGCTCTCCGCCGAGGGCGTGGACTAGCCGTCGAAGTGTGCTGATGCGCATATCGTCCTGGGATTCAAGCTTGGAGAGCGCCGGCTGTTTGACGCCCATTGCCGCAGCCAGGTCCTCCTGGGTGAGACCGGCTTCCCGCCGGACTTCCGAAAGAAGCAATTCCGCCATCGTCTCTCTGGCCATTGCCTCGGACTGGGTCCGCTGTTCAGGGGTCATTCGTGCTCGCAGAGCGTTGTAGTTTTTTCTAGCCATTAGAGAAGGCCCTCCGTGCGGAGTTCTTCAAGGTGTCTGTCGTAGAGACGATCGGCTGTCCGGATCAGGTTCTCATAGAAGCGCTTGCTTCCGCCTTTGATTCCGCCTGTCAGCAGAATGGCACA
The DNA here is from genome assembly GCA_023145395.1 of Lentisphaeria bacterium. Lineage (GTDB taxonomy): Bacteria > Verrucomicrobiota > Lentisphaeria > Oligosphaerales > Lenti-02 > JAGLDW01. The sequence goes on from JAGLDW010000979.1 coordinate 734, forward strand.
TCGCCGCGGGTCAAACGCAAAAAGTGTTCGCAACGGGCGTCCCTTGCACTGAGCCCTCAGCTCTTTCATGTTCGGGTGCCGAGAGCCATTCACGGTGTCCACGTGGGGTCTCGCAAGGCCTGGACCCAGTTCCTCGAGAATCCTGACGGCCGCATCAAGAGCGACCTGTTCCCCAGGCGTCAGCGATTCCCACCAGATCTCAAACTCATCTGTATACTCGATCGTCCACATAGCGCCCATAATATAACCTTTGAGCAATATTTGTCTACCTCAGGTGACTGTTCTGCCTGCTGCCTACTCCCCTCGTTCCTCCTTCTCGTCCCTCTCCCGGGGATGGGTCCTTTTGTGCGTCTCCTGGATGTCGGTGATGTTGAGACGGACGTAGTGCTGCAGTGTCTCCAGGGACTCATGGCCGAGCATGCGGCTGACGTGGTAGATGTTGGCATTGCTCTGGTCCCCGGAAGTAGGACCGGTTCTTCCTCCGCCACTTCCGGTTGCTGGCAAGGTGACTCGCCTTGCGGCATGCCGCCTTCGAGCAGTACTTCTGATGGTGGGCGTTGTAGCGGTCCGGGACAAACCACTCGCGGCAGTGGGCGCAGCGGAGCATGGATGTGGCAGGCATGGTGATTCTCCCCGGATGAAAATGACGGAACTCCGGGGAGACAGTAGCTGGTGGATCCGCAGAGGGCGAAGAAGATCAGGACCGGGGGA
>JAGLDW010000098.1 GCA_023145395.1 Lentisphaeria bacterium
TTGGGATAAGAGGATCTTATTTTGGGTCGCGGTAGGTCATTTCGATGCTGGGTAGACGTGTGAGCAGTGTCTTGTCCTTGCCGGGATCGAATGTCCAGATCGCCGTGCGCCCTTTTGTCTTCGTGGCGTTGGTCGCCTCGATCTCTCCGGGGATTGTGACCCGGATCTGGAGCCAGAGGTCGTCCGAGAAGGCTCGGAGTGCCTCAAGATGTTCTTTGGATAGTGTGTCGCTCGTTTTCTCCGCGGGAAATGTCGAGTGGAGGCGCTGCGTGCCGTCGGCCTCCGCAGAGAGCTCGAACGCCCCAAACAGGCCGCTGTTCAGGGCGGTGACGGCATCCATGGCCTCCACGGTGAACTCGACGTGTTTGCGTCCCCGTTGGCGATACACACCCCGGAAGTGGACGATTTCTGCTCCGATTTGGGCAAAGTGCCTGCGGACGGCTGCCTCGTTGGTGAACCAGTTCAGGCCCGCTGTCTCCGTTTCCTGCCATGTGTCGAGCACAGTGCGCCCCGTCTCCATGGTCGCCGCCATGTCCTCGGCCACGGAGTAGTGGTAGCGTACGCGAAGGCTCTGGTCCTGCCCAATCTCGATGCTCTGCTCGAGGTGAATGCAGCCGACGAGCATCAACAGGCAGCAGACAGCCACACCGAAACGAATGCAGCTGAGGGGAAGCGTTGGAGAAACCATGGACGAACTCCGCAACGAAGAGGATGGAGAGAACACTGGAAAAATAGAGTGCGCGAGGGGGTTGAATGCAATCGCGGCGGGTGGGTAGCCGCTTGCGCCTAGCCCATTCGCAGTGTACGAATAGATTCACTGCATGGTGAGAAACCACGTCCTTTTGGGCGTGGTTAGAGCATGCCGTGCACGGGATCGCTCGGTGAACCATCGCTGCCACTGCCGCGTAAACGCGGGACTCAGGCAAGAGATTCGTCGGACGCTTCCCAGTCTGAGTCCCGCGTTTACGCGGCAGTGGTAGCGACGCTTTAGCGAGCGGGCCACCAACTCCACTGGGATAAATCTAGGTTTGGGTCTTAAATTTAGGAACTCACATTCTGGATTCTGAAATCAGCAATCTGAAATCCAAAATGTGAGTAAGGAGATACCATGCGTTTTTTCGCCCTTGCCTTTGCTCTTGTCCCGTTTGCCCTGCAGTCTGCGGATTTCGTGATTGCACCCCATGGCAGTGACACGAATCCCGGGACGCTCGAGAAACCGTTTGCCACATTGGCTCGTGCCCGAGACGCGGTGCGCGCTTTGGACAGACCCGACCGTGATGTGACCGTGGCGATTCGCGGGGGCGAATATCGGCTGGGCGAGACCGTGGTCTTCGGACTGGGGGACTCCGCCGCGCCGGGACGCACGATCGCCTACGTGGCCTATCCAGGCGAGAAACCGGTGTTTTTGGGCAGCGTTCCCGTCACGGGCTGGCGCAGGCTCAAAACCGTGCCGGAGCATCTGCCCCACGTTGCACGAAACAAGGTCTGGGTGGCGGATGTGTCGGAGATCCTGGCTCGAAAGGCTGCTCGGAAAGAGTTGCCTCATGGTCTGGGAGAGCCACCGGACGAACGTGACCGCAACCGTTTCCACAGTCTCTACGTTGGCGCCCGGCACCTGCCGCGTGCCCGTGGCGCGGGGTTTCGCTCCACGGATCGCACTCCTCGCCGACATGATGAGAATCGAAACCTGCGTTTCCCGAAGGGCATGGTCCGAAGTTGGCCGGACTGGCGCGAGATGGAACTGCGCATCATTCCCTGCAGCTTCTGGATCATGAACATCCTGGCCTTCGAGAGCATCGACGAGGAGAGTTTGACGGCGCGTATGCGACACGGCGGCACCTATGCCCTCGGGCGCAACTCGATGGAGGATCGTCCGTCGTGCTTTATCGAGAACACGCTGGCGGTGCTTGACGAGCCCGGCGAATGGGTGCTTCATGCGGACGAGGGGAGGCTGTACTACTGGCCGGAGAAGTCTGCGCCGGAAGAGGGGATTTCCGCCTCGGTTCTCACCGAATTCGTGCGGATCGAGGGAAGGATCGACGACGCGGGTGAGGATACGCCCGTGCATGGAATCGTTCTCGACGGTTTGACGTTCAGCCAGGGCGACCGGCTCTCCTGGCATGGCAATACCGGGTGGGGGCTTCAGCACGACTGGGAGATGTTCGACCGGCCCAGCGCCCTGGTCCGCCTGCGCGGTGCGGAAAACTGCGAAGTCCGCAACTGCGATTTCGTCAACGCCGCGCACACGGCCATTCGCCTCGATTTGCATGCACAGCGCAACCGCATCGTCGGCAACCACATCCGGGATGTCGGTGGAGTGGGCATCTTGCTGGCGGGATACGGACCTGGGACGAAGGATGTGAACCGAAAGAATGAGATCTCCAACAACTACATCCATCACACGGGCTGGACGTACTGGGGCTCTCCCTCGCTGTTTCTGTGGCAGAGCGGGGAGAATCATGTCGCCCACAATCATCTCCACCACACGCCCTACACCGCCATCGTGGTGAGCGGGCGCATTTCCTGGGCGCGCAACGGCAGCGGGGAATGCTCGCGGACTTGTCGGTTCACGGAGATCGAGTCGGTTCTCGGACAGAATTTCAAACGGCCCAACTGGAAGCTGCGCGAGCAGTTTCTGCACGCGCGGAACAATGTTGTGGAGTACAACGAGATGCACAACGGGATGGAGCTTCTCGGCGACGGGAATGCGGTCTACGTGTCCGGTTGCGGTGGGGGCAACGTGATCCGGCGCAACTGGTGCCACGACAATCTGGGTGATTATATGAACGCGGTGATCCGCAATGACGATGACCAGCATGGAAGCATTTTCGACGGCAACATACTCGCGCGCAGCGGGGGGCATGGCGAGGGCTTCATCAACAAGGGCGCCAACACCATCGTCAACAATATCGTTACGGATCTGAGGCCCACGCGGCGTCATCGGGGACATTTGGTGCTGGTTCGGAACAATCAGACGGGGGCGGTTCATCAGAGGAATGTCTACTACGCGCGCCGTCCCGGCGTGACTGCCGTCTCAGAGACGAAGCCAGGCAAACGATCCCCCAAAGGCGCGTTTCTGAACCAGATTGCTTCGGACCGAAATCTGTATTTCAGTGAGGCGGAGTCCGGTTGGGGGCAGGCGGTCTTGGAGCAGTTTCATCCGCAGGGAGTCGAGCGGAACAGCCGCGCCGCCGATCCCCGGTTCATGGACGGCGACAACGACGACTACCGCTTCCGCGAGGGCTCGCCCGCGCTCGCCATGGGGATTCCCCAGCCCATGAACGTGCGTGAATGCGGTCTTGAAGCCGAGTACCGTGCACGCTGGATCAAAGGAGTCGTGGTTCGCACGTTCATCACGCCGGATCACGGTGTGCTGGCGAAGGGCACGCGAGTGAAAATCGCCAGCAGTCTTTCTGGCTCGGAGATCCGCTACACGACCGGTGGCACAAAGGCGACAAGGCAGTCAAAACTATATGCGGCTCCCTTTGCACTGGAGGATAGCTTCGAAATTCACGCCCGGTCGTTTGCCGACGCTGGAATCGATCTAGTGGGAGCGCGCGCGAAGTTCACGCCGCCACCCAAGCCCGTGCGCGATGACTTCGAGGGTACCCCCGTCGGTCAACCTGCCATGGATGCGCACACCACTGAACAGGCGCCCTTCACCGCGCGGATCACGGATGAGACGGCCGCCTCGGGCACGCACAGTCTCAAATTCCTGGATGGCACCCCCCAGAAGCATCCGTTCAACCCGCATGTATTCTACCGGGTTCGATTTGAGGAGGGACGGTTTGTCGGACGCTTTGCGCTGCGTGTCAGCGAGAAGAGCGACTTCTACGTCCAGTGGCGCACCTACGGAGGGGGGAAGTTCTTCCGCGGCCCTTCCATCCGCGTGGTGCCGGGAGGAAAGCTGGTGCATGACGAGCGCGAGCTGGGCTCGATCCCCATTGGGGAATGGGTGAAGTTCGAGTTGACCACATCTCTTGGCAAGGCCAGCGACGGCACATTCAGCATGAGCGTTGCACTCCCCGACGGCACCGTGCACAGATACGACGGGCTGGAACACGAAAGCGGGTTCAAGCGCATGGACTGGCTCGGTTTCGTCTCCGTCGCGGAGAGCGCCTGCGCCACTTGGCTCGACGATGTGGAACTTCGCCCCGTGCAGAAGTAGCGTCTCGCCCGGCTTGCACCAATGCCATGAAGTTTCTCGCGTG
>JAGLDW010000980.1 GCA_023145395.1 Lentisphaeria bacterium
GCCTCCGCGCCGACCGCTCGTTCCCACGGGAGAAGCACAAGTGCAGGAGCAAGGAACGGAGGCGTAGGAGGCCATCCAACGGGAAGGAAGAGGCGGGGAACGAAAGAGCGAGAAAACGCGTAATGCACTGCAGAGGCGGGGATTGCTTGCTAAGTTGACGGCATTGCGTACGTCCCCAGTTTTCCTCTAAGGTGCTTGCGCGCTTGTTGTGGCAGATCGTCTGTTGTCTTTGGGGCAGGAGCAGAACGTCAACTCAGCAGGCATCCTCCCTTCGTCGCAACTATATGAGTCGGACCTCCACACGCTTTCCGCAGGCCTTTGCGTATGAGTACAACGTAGTCAGTTTCACGTTCTGCCCTTTCTCGACACGCGCTAGGTTGGACTGAGACGTGTGGACACGTTCGGCTACTTGGCTCTGCGTGAGATGGGCCTCCAAACGGGCTTCACGGAGCATCTCAGCCACTTCGCACGCCAACCGTGTCTCGTCGTAGACCTCCCGATTCGCTTCATCCCTCAGGACTCGATTTTCGCGATCGGCGCGCCGTCTCCGCAGAGTCGCCTTGGCCTCGTCGGTCAGAGGCCAGTCGGCACCAGTCAACTCTTTCATTGTGTTCATAGCATCACCTCATCTGGCGCATGATCTTACGCGCCCTGTCAAGTTCACGTTGCGGAATCTTGCGCGATTTCTTCTCATAGGCGTGAATGCCGTAGATTTCGTTGCCTGCCACGTAGACGTAGAAGACCCGCACATTCCGACTGCGGGTCAGCCTGATCGCGAACAAGCCTCCCTCTACCTTTTCGCCGTACGGGCTGATCAAACGTCCGTGCTCCTCGAGCAAGCTGACGATCGCACCGTATTCGGCTACCACCTCGTTCGGTTGCGCGTCGAAGAAGTCGGCAACGTTGGGCAACTCAATGTAAGCCTTCTTCATGGCTTGAACATATCATGCACGATATAACCAAGCAAGCGAGACAGCAGCAGATCCGGCCCGTGCTCGGACTACGTGCGAAGCGAACACATAATGGTCGGCAGTGAACCCAACGGGCGAACGGCAACTGAACGACAGTCGAGGAACGCAGTGACGAGACAGGCCGCCCGAAGTCGGCGGCTGCGACCGGCGAGGCTCAGTTTCAGTCGCGCCCTGACAGAGGCACGCATGTTTCTGCGGCGCATCACGAGTTCGTCAGGGAGTGCGCCCGCCATGTCGTCAAGGTCAGGACCGGCCGGAGTTTCCCAAGGGATCCGCAGGAACGCCGGGCGAGGGCGTGGGGACTGGACAGGAAACGACGGGGAAGGGCCAGGAAGCCGCCGGAGCCGTTCGAGCACAAGAACCCCCTGCCAGAGACCATAACCTTCGTGAATGACGGGGTTTACGCACTAAGTTAGTGGCATTGTGGCTGACCCCAAGTCTTCTCTTTATTCAATTGGTTCTGTACGTACGTTCCCAGTTTTTCCTGTGGATTGAGGGCACGAAGATGGAGGTTTCGCAGGCTGTGGATCAAGTCGTCCTATCTCGACGGGTTGGAGAACTGCTATCTGGCCAGTGCCAAGAATCGATGACTGATAGTAAGCGACTCCGTCATCAACCGTAGCGTATCGCGGGACGCTTATGGGGCACAGTGCCCGGACCTTCATATCGGAGTAAAGGCAGCAAAGATAAACATCTTGGGGTCTCGCTCGCTGGAAGACAAGGGGCTCCGTTCCTCCACCGGGCTGCTGGAGTGCCTTGGGATTCAGGAAGTATCCAGGAGATGGAGACTGTGCATTTCCATGCCCTAGAAGGGGGCGAGTCAAAGATGGAACCAAGGGAAGGAGGAGCGCTTCGGGGTCATGAAGGTAACCTTGAGCAACGAGGTCCTCCAAGGTGAAGGTTTTCCCATCGACGGCACACTTTTGTGCGGCGACACCCATCGCTCGGAGGCGGCCCGATACGACTGCAATGTGTCTTCTTACGACATCAAGGTAGTCACGGATGGCTTCCGGGGTCGGTTCGCTGCTCCGCACTCCTCTTATCTTGACGCGCAATACGAGCCCGTCGGCAAACAGGCCATGCACAACGCCTCCGGGATGATTGCCGTATCTGTCACATACAATGGCTGGCAAGGGGCGGCGCTGCCAGTTGGGTATGGGGAAAAACAGGTAGTCACAAGAGCCTGCAATGTCCTCCGGTTTTCTCGGGAGCGAGCTGTTCGCAGAAGGACACGTCAGGGGGGCTGGGGTACTGAAGTGTCCATTTTCCCAGAGTTGCCAGAGTCCCCTATCGGGGCATAGCCCTCCATTTTTCCCAGCATAGATGAGCAGCGCGTCGTAGATCTGATTCAGGTTGTCGCGACAGGCGATGCGCCGTGTCAGTTCGTTGCCTGCAGATGTGCCTCGACCCCGACGATAGTGGAGCAGACTTGCAGCCGCAACGAGGAGAAGGATCGCGGTTCCTGCCAGAAGAGCCTTCTTTACCGCTGCTTGTTGCAGACGCCGTCCTCGCATGGTCATCTCCGTTTCGAAGGTCAGGGGGCATACGTCATTGGCCAACTTGATTTCCAGGGATCAAACCGCGCCACAGGACGAGAACGGGGATTGTCACCGTAATCACTTGCGCGTGCCGGCATATCGCCAACGTATCGGACAACTACGTAGGAGTGCCGATCAGCGTTCTTATTCTGGCTGACATAGAAGCAGGTATAGCTCCTGCCAACGGGCCTGATGGCAGCCTCCAACTGAGGAAGAACACCTGAGGTCCACTCATCGCAACGTAAGCCTGGTGGCTTTCTTCCGAAATTCCAGGTCCGGGCATGCCTGGCTATCTGGCGTTTCATCCTTGCGGCTCCCCTTGGGTCGCCAGCACTGATCTCGTCGACTTCAGCCCAAGCAGTGCTGCGATGGTAGCGGTACTTCCATACCCATCCTCCCCAGTTGCCGCTTATGCCGTACCCAATGTGGAGTACGCGATCCACATATGCCCTTGCCAGAGCTGCCGCTTCTCTCATGCAACGCATTTTCGTACAGCACTTCGAGGTCGTTGCCCTTGAGGCTGGACATTGAGCGGCGAGCCGTGTCAGAGCCCGCATCTTGAACTGGGCAACGGTGTACGAGGCAAACGGGTGGTTGTCAGCATCATCGTACCTGGGGTCTGGCCTCGGAGAAAGCCCGATGGGATCCTGCTTGGACAAAGGATCATTACCGAGAAAGGCCGCCAGATTGGTCCCGCCTTCCTCCTTGATCGGATCCCTGTTTATCCACCTCCCCAACTCTGGGCTGCAATAACGGCGGCCATAGTAGTACAGATTGGTTTCGGTGTCCAGGTACTTGGTGCTGAAGCGGTGGGCGAACTCGGCGGATTTGGCGCCTGTGGCGGCGGTGAGGTCGCCGAAGGGGGAGTACTCGTAGTGGGCGACGACGTCTCCCGTCGAATCGAGATACTCGGACACGTTGCCGTTGGCATCGTAGGTGGGGTAGTAGCGGGGGCTGTTGGTTTCGGAGTTCTCGACCACCACAAGCAAACCACCGATCCCCCCGCACCCTGGAGGGTCTGGCTGAGGTCCAGTCCCCAGACATAGGTTTTCTGCACTGTGATATTCGTTCCGTCCACGTCCAGCTCCAGCACCACGTTCCAACCGTCATAGACGTATTTCGTGTCCGAGTCCTCCGTCCAGTTTTCGGTGGTGCCGGAGTAGACTTTCCGGCGAACGCGTTGGCCGAGGTAGTCGTGACGAATTTCAGTTTGGCGTCGTCGATGGTGGGATCCGCCGGGGCGGATGAGGGATTCGCAATTCGCGGCGTCTGCGAACATGGCGCTGTTCGCAGCGCGCGGCTCACGGGCCGTCCGCCCTCCATGATTTGTGGAGTTCGC
>JAGLDW010000981.1 GCA_023145395.1 Lentisphaeria bacterium
GGCGAGAAGGCTCGCATTGCGCCGAAGACGGCACAGTGCTCTGCAGATCACGGCATGTGGTTCTGATGGTCACCGACCATTCCTCATTCGCTTCCCGGTGGCAAAACGAATTGCACTGCGACCAGGATGCAAGCTGGAGATTCTTCAAGAGAGGAGAATGCAGCCGGGGGCGGACGGGCTCAATAGGGAACCAGGAGACCAAACTTCTCGGCCACTTTGGTGATCTCTCGTGTGCGCCTCCCCTTGGCTTCGGGGGACGAGGTGAGCGTGCGCTCGCCAATCAGGTGGAACACCTTCTGCGATGCCCATGTCCTTCCTAGTTCGCCGCTTCCGCGGAGGCATTCTTTGAGCGAGCGTCGGAATTGGAGGGCGCGCAGAGTGCCAGTGCCATCCCGTCCCTGGAGACGGAAGACGAACTCCTTCGTTCCCGCCGGGAAACGGCCGAAGAACGAGAGTGTTTCGCCGCGGTAGAGATGCTGCAGGCGTTTAGGAAAAATGTCGCGTTCCAAGCTCTTCTGGTTGGCTTGGTACTTGAGGTCGGCGACGATGAGGCTGGAGTGGCTGCTGATGTAGTCTACCAACGTGCCTTTGAACTGCTTGAGCTTTGCCACGTGGAGGTTGAACCCCCGGTTGTGGTAGCCGAGGAAGTCAAGGAGTTCCCGGTTGACTCTGCTCCCTGCACTAAAGGAGTAGATTGAAACATTGCCGGGATTCTTTTTCACGATGCCTTGGATGAACCGATCGTCATCATAGATGTTGACCGTCGAGTTTCCGTCCGTCATAAGGAACAAGTTCAGGGGCCTGTCTCTGCCCCCCGAGCTGTTGCTGGCCTGCACGTAGGGCGCCAGACTGCCGAACACGTCCGTCATGCCCCCGCGTGCCAGTTTCGCCACAAAGGCCTGTCCTCGTGCCTTGGTGTCGGCGTTGTAGGGCATGAACTCGGGGAATAGCGGCCTTGCGCGGTCGGTGAAGGATACGACGTTGAATCGGTCGCTGGGATTGAGATACTCGATCGCCTCGATCACGCCTGCCTTGAACTGCTTCAGTTTGCCCGCGCTGATACTCGCGGAGTGGTCGATAAGGAAGAGCAGATCCTTGGGGACGTCCTTCAACTGTTCGCTACGCGGGTTGGGGGAGATTTCTGCTTGATAGTAGCCGCTTCCATCACGGCCCTGAAACAGTGTGACCGTGACTTGGACAAACTCGTCAAGGGGCATGACCCGCTCGCCGTTGATCATGATGGGGCCCTGTTTGGTGGGATCTTTGTCCGCGCCGAAAATACCTCGCAATCCGGGGATGCCGCCCATGGGAGTGAACCCGCCCCGGGCAGCCGCGTTCAGCCGTTCCTGGGCAGTCAGTCCGTCGTCAGCCAGGTCGCCCACGTTGAAAGCCCCTCGTTTTCCGAGTGCTCCCATGCGCATGGCAATGTCGATTGTGGAGCCGATGCCACCACTGAGGCTCCCGGGGGAAAGGAGGCTGGGAACGAACTTTGTGGGGATGTAGGTGCGTGCCAGCTTGCTGTGCATCGCCTCGCTCGTTCGGGCGCTTAGCCTTTGGGGGCTAATGTCATTGGCGTCGATTTCGATGATCTTGGGTCGAGGGGCAGTCGCGGCGCGCGCTTTTTCTGGCTCCGGCAGTTTGGGTGCCAGGATGTCTCGTCCCAGACCTTTGAGACGGAGCTTGGGTTTCGGAACGGCACTGAGGTGCTCCTTCTCAAAAAGCTTCTTGAGCTTGGCCGCCGCCTTCTCTGCATCCGCCAGGTTGCGCGTTGATTCCTCGTTGATCCTCCTGCGAATGTTGGGCCGGTTCGCCAAGCGGTCTCGAGGATCAATCATCCGGATAACCATACTGCGCGGTTTTGTGCTAGGCGCCCGAGTAATGTCGCGGAACGTGATGCTGTCAGCACCTAGGATGAGTATCGCGTGCAACGCGATGGAAAGAGTCGCAGAAACCAGAAAATAACTTGACCGTTTCATCGTATCTCCAACCGTGGTAGGCTACTCGCCTCTATATAAAATGAAGAGAAAAATACAACTCAACATGGCACATTCAGTTTGCTTTTCAAACTTTGTCACACAGCAAAAGCGGAGCGTGCTCGCTTCTCTACTGTAACGTGTGAGGGTATGCGTTCCTTAGGGTCCGCACGAAAAGTTCTTCCCATTTCCAGTTGCAAAGGTCAAGGGCGCAAGTATTTTCAGATTGCCGTCTTGCATGAGTTCAACGAAGATGCGAGATGCCTCCGTCGGATACTGGACGGTGTTTTGGGTACTGGATGTAAGGACGTTTGGAGATATGAGAGATGGCAAAAGATTTCAACGATGAGCTGAATGCCCTTCTGAACGACGAGGAGGACGAGAAATCGACGGAGGGAGAGGTGGGTGAGAGCGGAGAGACGGCGCCTGCGTCTGCATCCAAGAAGGTGCGTTCACCCGGCACCGGCGGGAAATCCCGTGGGGGGCGAACTGGGTCCACGAGGGTCGGTGGGTCTGCAAGCGCCGGCAAAACAGTCTCGAAGCGAGGAGCCTCACCAGCTCCGGATTCGGCCGAGAAAAGTGCCACTCATCACAAGACCGTTCCCGCCTCTGCGGTGGTTTCGCGTTCCCCAAGCGTGTCTGCGGGCGGAGTGCTTCCCCTCATTGGGGTTACGCTAAGCGCAATTGCGGTCATTCTTCTCGTCTTTGTAGTCGTCAAGATATCGAAACTGAATGCCCGCCTCGATGTGGTGGAACAGAGGGCGATTCTTGCGGAGAGAAGCGCCAAGATGGCTGCAAAGGCTGCCCTGATCAAAGTTTCGACGCATAACGATCCCAGGCGTCGGCCACAGATGGTGTACACGATTCTTGGACCGGGGGTGATTGATGCGAAGGGCAAGCCGAAGGTGCTGAGGATTCAAGCTGTGCCATTCGAAGAGAAATAGAGTGGCGTGTCCCATGTCCCAAAGCGATTGTGGCGTTTCACAGCCTGAGCTTGTCTTTCCGCTGGAGTGGCGGGGCCGGATCATCACCCACGCGAGGAGGGACGATGTAGTCGATGAGATTCGCTCCTTCCTGCGTGCATTCGGCGCTTCTGCTCCTCCCGTGCGTGGAAATGTCTCAAGCCGAGGGACGTATGTCACATACCTGGTGGAGATGACCATGCGGGATCGGGCGATGTTGACGCAGGTGACGCACGGTCTGGCTGCGCTGCCGGGAGTCAAGACGGTTCTCTGAGAGAGTGCTGTCTCGCAGTTCTGCGGACAGATTCCCCACATGCTCTGCGTTCCTTCTGCTATTGTCGCGGAACAATGCACGTCGGCTCGTTGTCAGCTACGGTAGGAAAACCCGCCGCGAAAAGTTTTTCGCGATCGCTCTGGCAAGAACATGATGGCACAGGAGCCACTCACATGAACAAGACACCCGTTAAGGCGACAAAAGTGCTCGATGAAGTGATGGAGCAGCTGCCCAAGGGGGCGTTTCTCACTGTCAAGTACGGGAACCGTTTGAACACCATGACCATCGGCTGGGGCACGGTGGGAATCGTCTGGAGTGTGCCGGTCTTCACTGTCGGAGTGCGCACGAGCAGACACACGTACAACCTCATTGAGGCCGCCCCCGATTTCACCGTCACCGTGCCGAGCGACAGCAGCTGCCGGAAGGCGCTGGCATTCTGCGGATCGAAATCTGGAAAAGCCGTGGACAAGATCAAGGAGTGCGAACTTGAAACGCTGGCCGGCGAGCAAACCGCCACCCCCGTGCTCGCTGTCCCCGGCATCCATTTCGAATGCCGCATTGTGCTCCGGACTCCCATGACACCGGATATCATGGCGCCGGCTCTCATGGAGTACTACCCCAGTGAGGACTACCATTCTCTCTATTATGGAGAGATCTTGGCGAGTTATCGTACGACGTGAAGAATGACCTGGGACGGCTGCCCCGCTGGCTTTTCTACTCGTTGTAGACGCGGATCTCGAAGATGCGTGCGTCCGGGAAGCCGTTGGTGGCGAGCGCCTCGATGCGGATGCGACTCGCCTGGACGGCTTCGAAACGGTGGATGCGTCTGCGGAGGAAGTTTCCGGTTATCTCGGCGACCGTGCTCCATTCCCCTGTGGCGGTGAAGACGCGAATACGGTAGTCACGGATTGCTTCAGGGGGGTTGGCTTCACTGGGGAGGCGCGGTGCCATGTTGGTGTCGAAGGTGAGATAGACCGAGTTGAGCGTCTTCGGCTTGCCAAGATCGACTTCGAGCCATTGCGGCATCTCCAGCCGGGGATTGCTGGCCCACATGTTCATTTTGCCATCCCATTTGCGCGCCGGGCCGCTGACCGCAAACTCGGGTTTGAACTCGGCGGGAACGACCAGGGGCGGCTCCGTGTGGAAGGCGTAGTACTGCCCCTCGACTTTCTGCCAACTTCCTGGGCTTCCGTAGAACCGGGTGCTCTTCGGTGGCGCATTGGTCATGAGCGCCCACTCCACCTGTTCCGCCTTCTCGAGCCAGAACCAGACGAACGGTCCCGGCAGGTCAAGACCGATCTCGAACTCCGCCCAGTTTTCGAACTTCACGGGGAGCTCCATTTCGGCTGTTGCCGTGTCTTGGGCGCCGTCGAGCGCTTCGGGTGAATCAGCGCAGCCAATGTGCAGCTTCATGGCGCGGATTTCGTCAGCGGTCGAGCGCAGCAGCAGATTCAGCGTGTCGATTCGGCCCCCGGGCCAGGGCACGATCATGCCGCGCTGGGAGGACATGGGGTGACGCTCGCCACGCTTCACGTTGATTTTTTGGAACTCGACGAACTCGGCAGTGCTGGACGCGGTTGTCTTGGCGCCGCGCGCCAGGTCGTCGGGATCCTCGTTGACGATGCCCGGGATGGTTTGATCGTTCTTGAGAAGCGTCTGCTGAAGTTTCTTGAGGTGGTTCTTATTCTCGTAGATGCCTCGGGGATTCACCCCGAGCCGGGCGCACAGCGCCGCCGCCGTGCCCGCCGCCTGACCAAGAGTGGCGAGCGTGCTCTCGACACGAATGGTGCCCAGAGCAATATGGGTGACGCTGGCGCAGCGTCCGGCGAAGAGGAGGTTGTCGATGTTTTTGGAGTAGAGGCAGCGGTAGGGGATCGTATGGATGGGCACGCGTCCATTGCACCAGAACGAGCCGCCATCCCCTGAGAAGATCCCCTCGGGATGGTGCACGTCCATCGGCCAGCCGCCGTAGGAAATGCGGTCGGGGAAGAGGTCCCCCTTCTCACAGTCGTTCTGGGTGAGGATATAGTCGCCGACCAGTCGGCGTGACTCTCGCTTGGCGTCCATGTGCGGGATGTGACTGAGCACGAAAGTCTTGGCCTGCTCCATCTTCTTGCTCTTGTTCTTGATGAAGTCGAAGTAGCTGAAGGCGATCTTGATCAGCTCGTCCC
>JAGLDW010000982.1 GCA_023145395.1 Lentisphaeria bacterium
CGCAGATGGAAAACGCGCACGAAGCGTCCTCGCAGGTGCCATGTGCGAACCGGAAACGTTGCAGCCTGGCGCGTCCTGTCCCGATGATTTCGAGGCGTTCTGGAATGCCAAAAGGGCCGAGTTGGACGCCATGCCGTTTGCTCCGAAGATCGAGCCTGTACCCTCGCTTACCAACGACAAGATCGAGACGTGGTCGATCCAGCTGAAGAACATCAATGGCACGACCATCCAGGGATTTTTCGCCAAGCCCAAGGGACCCGGCCCATTTCCCGCTGTCATGGCCGTGCACGCTGCCGGGGTCTACGGCATCGGCCCCGGGACAGTGGCCGCCTATGCCCGACACGGTGCACTTGCCATTGATATCAACCCACACAACATACCGAACGGGAAACCGAAAGAGTTCTACGCCGACCTCAAGAAAGGTGCGCTCAGGGGCTATCCGCATATGGGCAGAGCCAGTCGTGAAACCTCTTATTTTCTGCGTATGTTCTGCTCCTGCTACCGGGCGGCTCAGTACATCACCTCTCGTCCGGAGTGGGACGGCGAAAAACTCGTGGTATGGGGTAGCAGCCAGGGCGGTGGTCAGGCATTTGTGACCGCTGGGTTGTGTTCGAAGGTGAGTGCTTTCACGGCAAATGTGCCCGCCTTGTGCGATCATGCCGGCTTGCTCCTGAAACGTCGCTCCGGATGGCCCCAGTGGGTGGCTCTCAAGGATGGGGCGCCAGACCCCGACATGCTGACCGCCGGGAAGTATTTCGACTGTGCAAACTTCGCCCGCCTGACTTCGGCGACCGCGTTGGTGTCCTGTGGTTTCATCGACCGCACCTGCTCACCCACATCGGTGTGGGCCGCGTACAACGTGCTCCAAGGCGAGAAAGGCATGGAGAACATGGTCAGAACGGGACACGGCATCAACACGAACTTCAGAAGACGCCAGCGCAAGTTCATCCTGGACCAACTGGGCCTGAAGTAACTGCCGCATCGGGACCTGGGTGCTGCATCTGCCAAGATAGAGGACACAATGTGTAAAACGCCTGTCCCCTTCTCACTCCATAGGTGAACAAGAGTATGGAGAGGGACGCTAGTACACTCGCGCCCCTCATCCGGACGTCGTTCGCATATAAAATTGACAGCCTCATCATTGCGATGCATCTTTATGCTGCATCAGGTTGACAATACATGCATAAGGAGGATGTAATGAGAACGACACTGGATCTACCCGCACCTTTGGTCGAAGAGGCCGTTAAGCTCTCGCATCAGAAGACAAAAACAGGGGCGATCATCACTGCCTTGGAGACTTACGTGCGGAGCCGCAGGTTGTCTCGGCTGAAGCGCTTCAAAGGTAGGGTTGACTTGGATATTGACCTCAGTGTGTTGCGGGATAGGTCATGAGCGTGCTTGTCGATACGTCGGTGTGGGTGGAGTATCTTCGAGGCAGTGGTGCCTTGGAAGAGGTGGATTTCCTCATCGACGAAAGCCTGCTTATGACCAACGAGCTCATCCAAGCGGAACTCCTTCCTTTTCTTCTAGCCCGAGGTGAGAGCGAGTTGGTGGATCTACTTCGTGATATCCCCATCTGTCCGTTGCAGGTAGACTGGGACGACATTGTCATGCTCCAAGTCACCTGCTTGAGGAATGGCATCAATAAGGTGGGGATTCCGGACTTGATCATTGCCCAGAATGCAATCCGTAATGGTCTCCGCGTATTCTCCGTAGACAAGCATTTTCGGCTTCTGCACCAAGTAATCCCCATAGACCTCTACGAGCCATGATCGGGCGCAACAAGTTTCTACTGCCGGCCTCGTGACCTCGGCGGCACAGCATAGCGTTAGGAAGAGCGGTCCGTGACATGAAACCCGATTGGCAGATACGTGGCTTACGGGGAGTTGCTGGAATCGGTCCTGGACGGTTAGACCTCACATTTTGGATTTGCGGTTTTTGGTTTTAGATTTTATGAGCCAATGCGTTACGACACCATTATGAGTAATGTCGTTGTTGTAATAGACTATCGACCAGCTTCTTGAAATAATCTGAAATCCAAAATGTGAGCACGACGAGTGGGAGGCCGTTGTCCAATTCGTTCGCGACAGGCATTCACGGAAGTACAGTTTCATTGGTGGCTTCGAGGACATTGTGTCAGGTGAGGTCGCCAGCCGAGATGACTCGTTCACGACGCGTGCCCGCAATCGCTGGCAAAAGCAAACGGGTGCATGATGGACAATGACCGACTTGCGGAACAACTGGTTGAGGGGTTGACCTCCGAACAGTTCGCCGGGCTCTTGGCACGGCTTCTGGACAGGATGCCGGAAGAGGGTTGGGCAGAGTTCTGCGATGGGCTTGATCGGGACGTGGCGAGTGTGTTCCGGCGTCTGCTTAGCCCTCCGCCAGCGGTTCCCCCGCCGGATGAGACCGCAAGATCGACGTCGGATGCGAAGTTCGCCGAGCAGTTCCAGTCAGTCCTGGGGGGGATGCGGGGGTTGCTGCTCGATTTGGGGGATGAGGACGGCGACTATGTCTTCCAAGAGAATGACTGGGAACAACCGGACTTCGATGCGCCCCGGCTGGCGAGCGACATCGAGCGCTACGCAAAGGATCTGCTCCCACTCCTGGTTCGTGCGGCCAAGCTTGAGCTAGAGGACGAGGGCCTCTTCACGGGCCTCTGCGAGGAGATCTCCGACGGCATCGGGATGTACCCCGACCATATCTACACCGAAGAGGGCGTAGGTCTCGAGCGCACAGCCACTGAATGTGTCGTCAAGTGGCTTGACCTCCATGCCGACACAGAGGGGAGTTTCCTGGACAAACTCGTTGCGTTCATCGATGCGCCGGGCTGCGTCGGATTTGACGACGGCGCGATCCTGACGTATTTGCTGGATGGGTGGCCTGAAGACCGACAACGGTCTCTCTACGACGCCATCCAACACCGTCGTCTCTCCGACGACGCATTCCGCCGAAAAAGTGACAGGCCACGCGATCTCTGGTACGAGATCCGTTACGCCCTGGCCGGGGAGTTTGATGTCACCGGCAGGACAGAGATCGCTGAAGCCTCGGTGAGCCAGGACTGGACCAAAGGCGTGGCGCTTGTTGACGCGGCTGTGGCCGACGGCAACTCGGCTAGGGCCCTCGAGTTTTGCCGTAAGACGGTGGATGCCTACTATCAGCGTCGGTCTTTCGGGAGGGAGAGCGCCGGTTTTGCCCCTGGGACCACCCCGTTGTTTAGTCACTGGGGAGTGAGGGACGAATCGCCTCTGGTCTCCAGAATTCTCGGGATCTGGGCAGAGCTCTCCGCCAAGGACGGAGACGTCAGCCTTGCGGAGTTGCTGGAGATCCAGAAGGCGCTACTCATGGAGCCGGACGACTGGACGACCGTCAGGGATGCATTCGATCAAGCCGGCTCGGCGGATGCGACCGTCCTGTTAAGCGCCTGGAAGAAGCGCACGCTTGAGCAGCAGCGGGGGATTTGCCTTCTGGGTAGACCGTCGCAGGGCGCTGTTTGGCCAGAATGGCTGATCGATGCGGGGTTGGCAGGCCGTTTCAATGTGTTCACGGAGCAGGCGGCAGCGTGGCTGGACGAAGGGATTCAGGCCAAACGGGAGACGGCCCTCGACGCATTCCGGCGCCGGGATTCTTTTCTTTGGCCGCCGCAGATGTCGCTCACAGCCGACCTGTTCACTCTCAACGACGCACCGCGAGAGTATCCCACGCTGAAGGCGATGCTGACGCAGCACTGCAAACTGAACGATTGCCCGGCGCGCCTGGAATGGCTCGGAAAGAGCGATGCTGCCAGGCTTACTGCCGCCGCAGTCGCGTTCGTGCGGAGGAACATGGCACGGCTCATTCCGTCACCTGGAAACATGG
>JAGLDW010000983.1 GCA_023145395.1 Lentisphaeria bacterium
AATGCCAGACCGAGTTCGAGCGGGAATGAGGAAGTCCGCATGATCAGATCAAGATTGAGAGCAGGATTCAGATTAGGAGCGTAGGACCATGCCGATCATCCGCCTTCGCTTCACGCTCAGTTCACTCTCCCCGCCAGCTGATTTGAGTTCTTCCACTGAATGCGCGTGAGATGAAAGCCCGGGGCGGGTTTCTTTCCACCGACCGTGATCCAGGTTTCCCTGTCGCTGACTGTGGTCGCATCGAAGTTGCCGATGGCGTAGCCGCGTTCCGGCACGACGATCTGCTCTGTGGCGCGCAGCACGCAGAGGCGTTCTGGATCGATCTTGGCCATGAACAGGGGGGCGCGGTGGCGCGCGATATGGTCGTTGCCAGCGCCGCGCCGGGTGTAGACGAGATACAAAGCGTCACTGTGCGTCACCCACTTCTGCTGCGTGTTGTAGCTGCCCAAGTCCTTGCCGTCGTCGAACACCCATGTTTTGTGGGGCTCGAAGGTCAGCCCGTCATCGCTGACGGCGACGTACCCCTTTTGGTCGTTGCGCATGGTCATGTAGTAGCGGCCTTTGAAGAAGGTGAGCGACTTCTCGTAGAGTCCCCGCCGAACGGGGTGGTTCAGCTCTTTGCCCGTGGCGGTCACCACGAGCTTCTCGCCGTCGAACGAGCAGCGGACGACAACGCCCTTGAGCAGGAAGGTCCGCGCACCCTTGCGGTCGGTGTAGTAGACGGGGATAAGCAGCGATCCGTCGGGTTCGGCAAGCCACTGGCCATGTGTTCCGCAGATGAAGTGTCGTTCGCGGTCGCCCAGATCGAGGCGCTGCGGCAGCGACCACGTGTTACTCGTGGGGTCATAGACAGACACCATCACATCGCGCCCGTGGCTCCTGTAGGCGAGACTGCTGCCGCGGTAGCGCGTGGAATGCCCGATCGCCAGGACTTTGCCGGTTGGTGCGTGGTAGCCGAGAGTGAAATCGCAGATGCCTTCCGTGATGCCGTCGTCGTGCTTGCGCCAGCCGAGAGCAGGCTCCAGTTCCGGCGAAGACCACGTTTTGCCAGAGTCTGTGGTGGCGGTCACGCTGAATCCGGAGAAGTAGTCCGAGGCGCCCGGCAGCGCACGTTGGACTGTCATAATCGCGTGGGTCTGGGCATCGGGCTTTGGGATCGCCGTTGGGCGTGGCTGGAACCAGTTCCCCTTGTCACCGACGCCCTGCCTCACATAATCGAAGACGATCGTGTATTCCTCAGTTTTCCGCACGCTGCCATCCGGTCTCGAGTCCGCCCCTTGTGCTGCCGTCATGATCAGCGCTCCTGCGATTGCTGCAAGCCGTGTGTGTGACATACTGGTTCGTCCTTGCTTAGTTCTACTTTGGCACTTTGGTGCGGCGATCTGCACTGACGTCTCGCACCGCATCTCATTCACGCCAAAATGCCAAAGCAGAATCAGGATCCACGCGGAAATAATTTCACATTCTCAGAGGTGAACTATACCGTGATCATTCGGGTGCTGCGCAAACTGGGAATTGGTTTTGGGATGCGGAAATAGAGAGTAAAGTGGGATGCCCGATTTTCCCAGGTCGAAACGAGGAGGATGGGAGTATGCAGCGGCGAATACGACAGGCGATCGGGATGCTCGCGGTTCTGGCTTGGCTGTGC
>JAGLDW010000984.1 GCA_023145395.1 Lentisphaeria bacterium
GAGCAGAAGCCGCCGGGGGACCCCAGCAAGTACCGGATTCGCTCTTTCCTGCCGGATGCCAAGCTCCAGCCAAAGCTTCAGCAATGGGGCTACACGTGGTGGGCGGGCTTCTTCTCCACTCAACACCGCTTTGCGAAGCCGGAGAAGGTTGTCCACAGAGACTGGATACAACGCTTTGGTGTGGTCGAAGGGCGTGGTATGCTTCAGCTGGACACTGCCTTCGAGGACAAGCAGATTTAGAAAAAGGCAAGACAGCACATGCATCGTATCGCCCCTTTCGCACTGTGTATATGCGCCCTCGTGGCAGGCGCTGACGAACTCACGTTCGCGCACCCGCTCCTGGGTCAACCCGTTGTTGTGTCGTGGTCGCTGGAACAGTTGACCTCCGCCCCTGGCGAACCGGAAACCCATGCCCCCGTAGCCGCCTCCGACAAGGGGATTCGACTCCGCATGTCTCGGAGCGAACTGCCCCACGGCACGTTGGTGGTGACTGTCGTTGCGACCAATGCCAGCGATCGGCGGTTCTTCCTACGCCCCGTCTGCAGCGTCACCGTACACGACGGCAAGAACCGCTTCTTCAATGGATACGAGGATACGCGCACCCTCACTTTTGACCCTGATGATGTCATGCTTTCGAACTGGTTCCCGACCAATGCTGCCTATGATGGCGACAGCGCCCTGATCCTAGGGCTCGACCCCATGCAGCTCTACAGCCGCGTGGACGCAGGACGGAACGAGGTCGAGGGCGGCAGGATCTCATTGTCCCTCGCCCTTCCGTTTGTCTTGGATCCGAAACAGACATTTGAGTATTCGTTCGTAATCGCGGCCTGCGCCTCGCGCTATGGCCGACGTGATATCATTCAACACTGGTATGACGTGTTTGACACTGCCTTTCGTCCCCCCAGCGACATAGACCCGAACGTCATCTCGGGCGAAAGCACCTACCTGTTCTGGAAGCCAGAGGCCTACGGATTGGGATCCACTGGCGATCTGATTCGGCGCATGTTCGGCGGTCGCGGATCCTGGGAATGGTGCTACGCACCGTTTGTGCGCGGTGGCGACTGGGCAATCACCGACGCGTGGAGCGTTGGCTTCAAAGGGCATTCCGCAGAGGCCGTCGAGGCAAGACGCACACGGATTCGCCAACGCATGTCCGGCGCGCGGCGGCTCGACATCGCCCCCATGTGGTACGTCAATGTTGCCTACACCGAGAAAACGATGTGGGAGAAACACTTCCCTGGCATAGTGGCGAGCGACAAACCAAGCATTCGCCGATGCTGGAGCCAGGATGTTGTCTACCCCGTCTATAGCTGGGGCAATGCGTATGCCGACCTGTTCGTCGAAAGCCTGAATCGCATTCCACGTGACTACCCAGTCACCCGCGGCATCGGCTGGGACTCGTGTTTCGCCCATCGCCGCCTGCCTGTTAGTGTTGACGGCGTACTCAATACCGCGCGAAAGAGCTATCGAGATGGCGAAATCTTCGCCTTGGAGGCCGTTGGCATTGCTAACTTGCTCGATGTCAATCACCGCAACCGTGCGGGTGGCTACCGGATGGCCAATGCAGTCAACTACAAGCTCGTCTCCCCGTACGCGATCGGGGTCCGTACCGACGCGGCGCTCTTCGAGGGACATCCCATGCGAACACGCAATCGTCTACAACGCTATGAGAGCATGCGCGCGCGTCTTGGCACACGAAAAGCTCTTGTCTGGCACAAAGGTGCTGCCCCAAACGAAATTCGCTGGATCGACTGGGAGGACATGAGCGCCGACACGGCTCGGGACGCCTACCGTCAAGTGCTCGAGAA
>JAGLDW010000985.1 GCA_023145395.1 Lentisphaeria bacterium
GGCCCTCAAAACGAAATTCAAAAATGTGAGTTATTACTGGCACCTTGTTATCGTGAACTGAAGGTGGAAATCACTGGTGATTGAGCTATGTAAGCTCAAAAGGAACAGGGAGGGAGTAGAGTCACAGGAGGGGGGGAGACGTACGCCGAGCAGATCTAGATTGAACGCATGACAATGTAAAAAGGAGTGTTCTCCATGACGCGGATGCAATGGACGAAGCGGTGGGTGATCGGTGCCTGTGCCCTGGTCGTAGTCACGGCAGACGCAGGAGCTGTCGATGTGCCGAAACCAGTTTTTCGAGTTGGTTTTGACGGCACCGCGCTGCCTGACCATGCGGCGGGTATCAAGGTGCATCCGTCGCTCAAGACAGACGGACTGCGTTACGTGGCAGGGAAGACCGGCAAGGCTGTGTTGCTGGGGGCCTGCGCGCCGCTGATCTACCAGGCAAAGGGCAACGTTCCGGACGAGGCCACGATTGCTTTCTGGGTTAAACCGCTGGATTGGCAGAAAATCGACAAGTGGCGCTACCTGCTGGTCCTCAGCCCGCGCGGACGCGCGATCATGTACCTCGCGCAGTACCCCAGGAAAGACCCTGTCCTACAGTTCCTGTGGACGCCCGTCTACAGTCCGGGCCACGAAACTACCGACGGCGCACTGAAGGTCAACGAATGGAATCACGTTGCGGTGGCTTGGGACGGCATCCGGTCGCGGGTCTACTTCAACGGCGTCCTGGTGCTCAGCAAGCAGCACCCCAGCGGATTCCGGCCGCAGATTCCGCCCCGCGCAACACTTCAGCTTGGGGGGCTTGACGCAACAGCAAGCAGCGGCAGCAGTTACCAGAACGCCCCATGGGGCGAGGCCGATACGGCACTGGACGAGTTGAGTGTCTATCCCGGAGCCTTAAGCGCGACCCAAATAGCCCACCTGGCTGGCCGCGCTGAGGAAGCGCGACCGCTCTCAGGTCCACCATCACAGCCGGCGCAGCTGCACATCCCCAAACGCGCGATTGCACCCACGCTGGACGGACACCTGACGGACGGAGAGTGGGATGCTGCGGCTACCATGCTGCCCTTGATCGACGCAACTCGCCCCGGCCACACCTTCGACTACCCTGAGCAGCGAGTCCATTTTGCCTATGACGACAACCACCTGTATGCCGCAATGCGCAGCGTCTTCCCCATTGGAGCGCATATCCCCAAAGGGGGAACGCGCCGCGACCTACAGGCGCCGGACGAACAGGTCTGGGACGACGAATCGTTCGAGCTCTGGATACTCCGCCAAGGAGAGGAGCGCACGTACCGGTTTGCCGGCAATGTGGCCGGTGGGTTCACGGAAATGCTTGGCAAAGACTACGCTTGGACGGGAGACTGGCGGATCGCTAGTAGCCTGACTATGAACATCTACGGCAATGAGATCTGGGACGTCGAGTTGGCCATCCCGTGGCGGACCATCGGCCTTGAGAAAGGCGATGGCGCAGAACTCAAACTCAACGCCTGCAGGACGTGGCGCTGCCTGGATCAGTTGGGGATGACATCTCTCTCCGGTTCAAAAGGGTACCCGGAAACTGCCTTCTTCCCAACTGCAGTCTTTGCGCCAACTGCGCCGAGCTACACCATCGTGACAGCGGGAAGCCCTTCCGCCGGAGAGATGACCCAGACGTTCACCTTCAGCAATCACTCCAAGTCTCCACTGCACGCCAAGTTCAACGTCTCCCTCGAATCCGTCGTACCCGGGCAAGATCAGATCGTGACCAAAGCGATCCTGGACCTAGCTCCCGGAGCGACACGCGACGTGCCAGTGGCCGTGAACATTACCGACACTATCTACCAGCGCCTGGTCTACTCTCTGACCCGTGACGATGGGGAAAAGCTGCTGCACGCATCCATACCGTTCGAACTGCAAGCCGATTTCCTCGACGTCATTCCGCTGCTCTCGAAGAACGTGGTGGTGGTCCGCCCAGCCGTACGCCTGTACGAGTCCCACCTGCGGGCGGCGGGCGTCAAGGCGGATCGCATTGTTCTGCGTCTTCTCGACCCTCGCGGCAAGACGATTGTGGAACAAGGCGTGAAGGGGGACACGGAAGTCAGTTTGGACTTGCCAACGGCGGGTCCGTGGGGGGAGTACCGAGTCCAGCTGGTGGGACTGGGGGGGAGGGAGCCGGCAAAGCCGTCCGAGCGGCGCTTTATGCGATCTGAACCGCCCGTCTGGCTCACCCAGCCTGATGATGTGATGGATCAGGTGCTTCCTCCTTTCACAGCGCTGGAGACGGAGCAGAACTCCGCAGGCGTCACCGTCCGCTGCTGGGGACGTGCGTACCAATTCGGGAAGAGACTCCTGCCCGTGTCGATTGCCTCGTCCGGGGCACCGGAGCT
>JAGLDW010000986.1 GCA_023145395.1 Lentisphaeria bacterium
TGAAAAGCCATTCTGCGGTGCGTAGTGAACTCTCTGGAACAGCGGAAACCGACCAGGTCACCATAGGCCATGAGAGTTGGGTGGAATACGACGGTGTGATGTTCCATGAGGTCACGGTTCGAGCCAAGAAAGACGTGGGCAGTGTGTCCCTGCGGGTTTCCCTACGCCGCGAACATGCGAAGTACGCCCATTTCGCGTCCGGCGGTTTCGGCGCGGGAGGCGGGTTCACCGAGGAACTTGCCGGACCGCTCAAGGCGTCGTTCTACCCCGTCGTTTGGGTCGGCGATTTCGAACGTGGTTTGGCGTGGTTCTGCGAAGGCGGTGCTGACATCGCTCCCGGTCAGCTCCAGCCCATCCTCGTCACGCCCGGTGAAGAAACGGTTGAGCTTCGAGTTCGCCTGTTGGGCAAGCTCGAAGCCGGGGCGCAAGCAACCGTCCGCTTCGGCTTTGTCGCCACGCCGGTCAAGCCATTGCATCCACGCTACCCGCTCAACGTATTCGCCCGGGATACGCTGTGGGACCACCCGCCCAAGATCCCCGCTTACTGCTCAGTCATCTGGAACCCCTACAACTTTTTCCAGGATATCCCGTTCTATGACCCCGCAACGAAGCGGATGACGACCTCCGACACGCAGGTCAAGGAGATACTGCGAGGAACATCCACAAAACACATGCCCTACATGACCCCCTACACCTTGACCTCCGAGTATAAGGAAGCCATGGAGTACCGCCGAGAATGGGAGCTTGTCCCGGTACGCCACAACGACACCTATACGCGACTGGTCGGTGACGGCGAAACGCGCCCGTGGACTGAGCTCTGGATGAGCCCGAACAGCGAGAGCTATCGCCGCTTCTACGCCTGGAAATTCAGGGACATGCTGAAGCGCACGGGTCTGTCCGCAGCCTACTTCGACTTTGGCTGCGCCATACGCGATTCGAACGCTCACCACGGCGGCCGGGGCGGCTATTGTCTCTTGGGAATGCGAGACTTCTACCGCCGCATCGTCAACGAATTCGTCAAAGCGGGAGTCCGTGACTACGCAATAATCGCACACAACTCCCAGGCCGTGCAGATCCCGGCTCTCTCGTTTGTCACGCACTTCTACAGTGGTGAGCATCTGCGCACCAGCAGCAGCCCGACTCTGCATGAAGGACGCGATTACCTGGATACGCTGCCACTGCACTATTTCGGGATCGAGCAAAGCGGATTGCCGTGGGGCATACATGGAAACATGCTGGTGGAGTTCGACGAAGCAGAGCACTTGCACAAGCGTATCGGTGTCACTGACGAAACGGTAACTGAATACCTCTGGAATCGCACGCCTTCGGTGGTCATGCCCATTCTGCTGCACGGGGGTCTGCCGGACGGGTACCGACTGAGCCTACCCTACTACAAGTCCGTGATTGCCACACTGACTGCGTTCGATGTGCCGTCAGCCACCTTCCACCCCTACTGGCGCAATCAGGATCAGGTCCGTGCCGATCATGCTGATGTGCGAATCAGCGCCTATGCCCGGCCTGAGTCGCCTCGGGTTCTGCTGGTTGTGGGCAACCTCAGCAAAAAGCCGGTGGAAACCGTTGTGACCTGCGATCTGCAGAGCTTCTACGACGGCTGGAATGTCTCCCGAATCAAAGGCATGAAACGCGTGGTCAAAAAAGGTGAGCTGTGGCAGGCCGTCGAACACGTTGGCGCCCGTGACGCGAGGATCATTGGTCTCGGCCCCAACCATGTGAAGCTATGGGTGCGGGGACACGCCATGGCACTGGTTGAGGTCACCGGCCATGTCCGGATCCGCTGAAATAGGCATGTTCCCACAGAATGGATTGACGCTACGTACTCATATTTTGGATTTGCGATTTTAGATCTTATGAGCCAGCGTGATACTGGGACAGCCTCATCGGGCTCGAGGACAACAGCCCTGACGGACAACGCAGGGCACCACTCCCTACGGTTCCAATTCGTGATGCAGCTTCAGTTTTGAGATGAACTCGGGGGTCAAAGCAGTCCCTCGTTTCTTGTAGTGGGTCAAGATCCCGTTCCCCAATGCAGTGTTGAGGTGGAAATACTTTACGTTCCCGTTGACCTCCAGGAAGCCAGTGCGGTTCACCATCTCTGGCTTGATCTGACCGTTGACTATGGGGGCGTGGACTGTGCAGTTCGTAAACCGTGTGCCCAGCGTGCTGTCCAGGGCGTAGAGGTCGCCTGGGACTTCTCCCACATTTGATCTGAATCGGCAATCACTGAAGGTGAGATCGCCGCGGAGCGCCGGGGCAGACACGGTGTTGATCGTGCAGCGCTCGAAGAACACGCTGGCGGCACAGTTCCCCAGGTATACGCTGACGTTGTCACAGTCCGTGAAACGAACACTGGGGAAGAGACCTCCTCCGTCTGCGTAGTCCGCAGGCTCTTTGCCGCCGATGAGCAGATGCACATTGCCGGCATCGTCCGGGCTCGCGGGAGTCAGAGCTTCAAGCTGCACGTTCTCGCACACCAGCGAGCAGTTCGCGTTGAATCGATTCTCGTCACACCCGCCCTGGCGCACCAGGCTGTGATGGTACGGACTTGGAATCCGAAGTAGTCGCACGCCCTGCTCACGCCCTTCGACGCGGATGTCCTTGAACTCGATGCGCTGCGGGAAGAACAGAGGACCGACGCCTTTCGCTTTGGAGAACGGCACGGTCGTCATCAGCCAACAGGGACTGGTGGACTCGGGTGCCGCGCGGTAGTCGATGGTCATGTCTTCGATGCTGATGCTGCGTGCGTAGCCGATCGGATACTTGTAGTCGAAGTCTCTCATGCGGAAATCGAGCACGGAGACGCTGCCGTTGCCGGTCGGCACCAACGTGCAGCCTCGCATCCGGATCCGGCCATCCCACTTGGAGCCGTAATCCGACCGGAAGCTGATGAATCGAGTGCCGTGACGCGTGGTGTTGTCGATAAACAGGTCGCCCCCGCCAGTGACTGAAATGCCTTTGAAGCCGATGATGCAATCGCTGATGTACAGATTCCAGCAGTGGAAGTGCACGTCAATGCGATTGAGCCGACACCCCTCGATGCGGAAGTTCTTGTTCAGGTTCGTGCCGAATACGCCCCAGGATGCCCACCCGCCTTCGGCCGTCAGATTCCGGAAGGTGCAGTTTAACATCCGGGCTCCACCTAGGCCATACGTGCCATGCGCGACCGACTTCGATTTGTCCGCCCGTTTCTGTATCCACGGCATACAGCGGATATTCTCCAGCGTCACATCGTACACGCCCTGCAACGAGTAGGTGCCGGAACGGGGCTCGATCGAGACGTCTTGCTTGCCCTTCTCCAGCCCCACCCATTGCTGGCGCACGATTGTGCGACTTCGCCGGATGACGATCCCATGCTGGTAGTAGCCTTTGCCACCTGTGATGGGAGTTTCACCCGAGAAGTAGAACCCGCCTCCCTCGACGATGAGATAATTGTCGTTGCACGGCGTGGCCTTGATCAGGGTTAAATTCTTGAACTGCCAGGCGATGTCGCCGATGATGCGCCCCTCTTCCTCCACATAGAAGAAATCCTCGCGCGCCCAGCCGCGGTTGTTCTCGTAGCCCGCGCGGATGCCGATCCGGTCATTCGAGTCGGCAACCCTCACCAAATGGCCTGCGTATTTCGCCAATTCCGGAATGATCTGCACACCTGGGCGAATGCGATTCAGAAGCGCCGTCTTCAGTTCGGTGTCCGCAGTCAGGTCTTTAG
>JAGLDW010000987.1 GCA_023145395.1 Lentisphaeria bacterium
ATGCTGTTCGTTTCCCGGATCCAGAATTCGCCACTCAAATTGACGATTGGGATGCGATGCTTGCCCGCATATTCGTGGGCCAGCTTGATCTGCACGCCGTCATCGCTCTCGCCGTCTCCCAAGGTGCCGAACATGCGGTAGTTCACCGCCTCGAGCTCCAGCAGCACGGCAACGCGGTCATCCGCCAAGGCGATGACATTCGCACCATTGGGCTGCAGTTCCTTGTCCCCCAGTTGCACGCGGTATAGCGCTCCGCCGCCGTCGCCTGGTGCATGGAAGCCGGTCGTGTGGGCCAGACTTCCGTCTTGCAGAACCGCCTGGGTCTTCAGCGACCGAATTGTCGCAAAGTGGAACACGGTTGCTTCCGGGGCGACTGAAGTTGCTGGCATCACTGCCTCCTGGGCCTTGGTTGTCAAACTGCTGGTGCTGGCTACAATGGCAACCAAGCCGACCATCATCCACACGTTGCGCCGGAATGTTCGTCGAGAAGAAGCAAATGGGGGCGATGAGGTTGACATGGCGATCTCCTGGCAGCTGTGTGTCCGCTCTCCTCAATGACAACAGGTAGGAAATTGCTTTCCGACTATGGACAAGAAAGATAGGGCGGAGTGGTGGAGGTGCAAAGGATTGGGCGAGAAATGTGGAACAAGGGCTTCGGCACCATTCCGGGAACGTGTGGAGGGCGTGTCGCCCCCGACCGCCGCGCCAATGCGAGATGCGTCGTCCCGTGGAGGGCGAAGCTCCCGCTGAGCCGCGCCTGTCCCCTGTGACTTTCTGTCCCCCCCGTCTTCCTCTGCGCCTCTGCGTCTTGAGTGAGCCCTGCGAACGGGCGCGAGAATCTCTTTTTCCGTTTCCGTGTATTCCGTGGTTCATTTCCTGTGTGTTGCGGAGTTCGCAGGGCACGGCTCGCCGGGAGTCTCGCCCTCCATGGGACGTATGGGTATCATTGCGGCGGCTCACGGGCCGTTCGCCCTCCATGGGACGTATGGGTATGCATTGGGGCGGCTCACGAGCCGTTCGCCTGCCATGAAAACGCGGCCTCTTGCAGTTCGGTGACCATGTGGGCATATTCTCAGCTTGAGATACGCCTGACATTTCAAAACCGCCAGCCATTTCATAGGACACCCGGCAGCCATGCGCCTGCGCACCAAACTGACACTCCTGCCAGCCATGCTTGTGACGGGCGGATTCGTCCTCCTCTCGGGCACTGTCTATGTCAATGCGAGACGAAGCCTGGAGAAATCGGCAGAACGCCTGTTGCACCAGCAGGCGGAGCATCTCATCAGCGAGACAGAGCAACGCTATCAGGACGAGTTGCGGAAAATGACGAACTGGTCGGCCATGCCTCTCGTCGTCGCAACGGCTCTCGACGACCGGAACGAGGCGCTGGTGAACGCTTTCGAGGCATACTTCGATCCTGTTCGAAAGCGCGAGGACTACAGCGCCATCTTCCTGATGAATCTGGAGGGGGATTGCGTTGCCTGCAGCAACCGCATCCGCCTGCGCCACTCCTACTGCCGCGAGGTCGTCAGCAAGACGTCGACTGCGCGCGCGGCGATGCGTGGCGAGAGCAGCATCTCGGAGATCGTCCTCAGCATGGCATCCGGACGGCCCACCTGCCCCATAACCGTCCCCGTCTGGCATGAGAACCGAGTTGTGGGAGTGTTGCGCGGCACCTTTTCCCCCGAGTTGCTAAGCGATGCGATCACGAATCAAATGCGCATTGGGCATAAGGGGCGCGCCTGGGGATTCTGCCCGGGACTGGACATGAAACTGCCCGAGGGACATGTCCTTCACGACCCTCTCAGCCAAGCCGCATATATCCCTCCAGAGCTCCCGATCCCCGCAGTCCCACTTGCCACCCGACATGCTATCTTCCGATACGTGGATGACAATGGCGCCCACTTGGCCGCCGTGCACCAGATGGAGCATCCGAAATGGGCCTTCGTCATGACCCAGCCGATGGAGGAGGTACTTGCGCCCGTGCGTGCCATTCGCCACGCAACTCTCACTGTCACGGTTGTGTTTCTGGCACTATTTCTCATCGGGATGTGGGCGCTCATCAAGCCCACCTTGAGATACATCGAGAGCTGCCAACGGCTGGCGATGGACATCCAGGGGGGCAACCTGGCGATACGCCTTTCGGTTGAGAGCGAAGATGAGATCGGGCAACTGGCCCGCAGCCTTAACAACATGGCTGACCAGTTGCTCGAGAACCGACAAGAACTGCAGGCTGCAGAACAGAAGTATCGGACAATTTTCGAGAATGCGGTGGTGGGCATCTTCCGAGTCGATATGAACGGGGTCGTTCTTGCGGCAAATGACGCATTGGCGCGGATATTGGGATTGCAGAGTTCCGAAGAGATGATTGGCCAGAAAGTACCACAATCCTATGTGGACAAAGAGCAGCGAAGGTTCCTCTATACGGCCTTGATGTCACACGGTGAAGTAACCGCGTGGGAGTTCGATGTGGCGCGCATGGACGGCACCCCCGCGCTGATCCAAATTCATGCCCGGGCAGAGAAAACTCCAGAGGGGGATATTGCCGCCATCCAGGGTGTGGTCGAGGATATCACCGAGCAGCGCAAGGCCGAACAAGCTATCTCCCGGGCGAAGGAGATGGAACAACTTCTGACCGAAGCTCGCCTGACGGCGCTACACCATCAGATGAATCCACATTTTCTCTTCAATGTCCTGAATGTCATCGATGTGCTGGCGAGAACGGCGCCCGAACGGATCCCGTATCTCATTCAGGAACTGGCCCGCTATCTGCGATACGCTCTCATCCCCCGCGACGGAACTGCTACTTTCCTGCACCAGGAACTCGAGGCAATTCAAAGCTACTTGGCCATCGAGAAGATACGGTTCGAGGACAATCTGCTATTGGAGATGGATGTTGAACCCAGCGCGGAACAGGCGGTGATTCCCGACCCGCTTCTGCAACCACTCGTCGAAAATGCCATCAGACATGGCATGAAGACCAGCGACATGCCCCTTCGGGTCTGCGTGCGCATAGCGAAGAAGGGAGACGACCTCTGCATCGAGATCCGAAATACTGGAAAATGGCTGGTGCCGACGGGTAAGATGCCGAACACTACTGGTGGTGTGGGACTCGAAAACCTGCTCCGAAGACTGGACCTACTCTTCCCAAAACGCCATCAGGTCAAGACGAGTGAGCAGGATGGTTGGGTTACTGTGAGGATACTTCTGCCATTCACAGAAAAAATCGACTCGGGCTTCAAGTGGGAGACCAACACGTGACCGAGGGCACAATCACGGCGTTGATCGTCGATGACGAACGCCTCGCACGTGAGCACATCCGACTACTTCTCGGCGCCCACCCACAGGTGAGAGTACTCGGGGAGGCCTGCAATGTTGCCGAAGCGGAGCAACGGATTGCCGAGTGGAAACCCCATGTTGTCTTCCTTGACATTCAAATGGGGGGGAGCACCGGCTTCGAATTGCTCGATCGGCTGACAGACCCACCGCGAATCGTGTTCGTGACCGCCTATGACGCATTTGCCCTACGCGCCTTTCAGGTCAATGCGATCGACTACCTGTTGAAACCCATCGATCCCGAACGACTCGCCGAAGCCGTCGAACGGGTGGCAAACGGATTGCCCGCGCCATCCGCGACCAGCTCGACGCTCGAAGAGGACGACCGCGCGCTGCTGCGCACGGGACGACGCCATCTATTCCTCCCTGTCAGCGATATTGCCGCCATCCACGCGGATGGAAACTACACCCACGTCGTCGCCATGAATGGCAGCTCTCACCTGGTGCGTGACCGATTCATGGATTGGCGGAGACGCCTGCCAAAAGACTCCTTCGCCATGCTTGACCGATCCCTCCTCGTCAGGCTTTCGGCTGTTCGCGAATGGACAGCGGATGGACGCACGGCAAAGCTGTTCGTCGGGGAAGCGAGGGATCCCTTGTTCCTCGGCAGAACCGCCTTCTCCAATCTCAAAAAAGAACTGCAGCACTGCGGGAAAATGTGACTCACGCACATAGCGACCCCATGGAGCATTGGAGTGCTGGAGGAGTGGAGCATTGGTGGCCAACGAGTCGCAGATTTCCAGACTCGTGCTAAGAGTGCAAACTCCCTTTTCCAATCGGTTGGTCTTCAGACGCCGTCGCACAACGCAGTTCGAGCTCAGAACAGCACTCCATGACTCCAATACTCCACCACTCTGGCATCCTGTGGGATGATTGTGACTCACACGGACCTTTCCATCACACATCCCGGCGGATTCGTCACTTCTGGACGCGCTCCTCTAGACACCAAGCCCATTCCTAGGTAGTATAGACGCCAGTTCGTGTGACGAGACGCGTTCCTGCAACCCTCGGATCACGTCCCCTCGCCTCCGGTATGAGAAGCCCATTTGGAGAGGTGCGATCTCAGCTAGGCAGCCTCCCATGGAAGTGGGACAGCGCCTGCCGAAGTGCAGAGGGAGACAGTGATGCGAGGGTTTGCGGGGCGCGTTATGTCCACGCGAAACACCTTTTCCGACCTCTTACCTTGACGACTGTGCAGATATTGTTCGCTTATGTGGTTTTTTTATGGTACTGTTGTGTAGAGACGCGTAGTTCGGGGTGTCGTCGGAAGACGCGAGCAAGAGCAGCCAAGGGTCAGCATGGAAATGTGAAGAACTTCCCGCGCCGACCCTAAAGAACATCTCGTCACATCCAGCCTGTCCGTTTGTGCCCACTGAGAGAATGGGTCTGATATGGGGTGCATTCTCGGACGACTCTGCATGTGTGCATTGTTGATTCGAGACTCTGAGGAGATGCGACGATGATCATGAGATCGCTTCCCACGCCTTGCCTCCGTCCACACTGCCTAGACCCAGAACGATCCCAAGCGAATCACGAGCGCCGAGGGCACCTCGACATTGCGCTCCTTGTGATTCTCTTTTTCTTCACGCTCTCGCTTTCCGCCCAGACCGTTCGGACACAGACCATCGAACTGCAAGCGGGCTGGAACGCCATCTTCATCGAGGTCGAGCCGGCCGCTCCCGCACCTGCGGATGTCTTCGAGGGCGCACCTGTCGAAATTGTCAGCACCTACTTTGCCGACAAGTCGCCGGTCGAGTTCATCCGCGATCCGGACGAGCAGTCCTGGACCGACTCCGGCTGGAGCACCTGGTACGCGCCAGAGCGAGACGACGCCTTCCTGTCGAAACTGCATGCCATCCAGGCGAATCAGCCGTACTTGGTCAAAATGAGCGCCGCCCACAGCTTGATAATCGAGGGGGAAGTCAAGTTCAAACACCTTGTCTGGCAGCCAAGCTCGCTGAACTTTGTCGGTTTTCACGTCCACGGCACCTCCCCGCCAACCTTCGAGACATTTTTTGCCGACTCGACTGCACTAGCCGGACAGCGCGTCTACAAACTGGTCGACGGACACTGGCGGATTGTGACAAACCCGACCGGCGAGACGATCCAGGCTGGCACCGCCTACTGGGTCTACTGCAAGAAGGGATCGGCTCATCAGGGTCCCCTCACCGTGGCGATTCCCTACGGAGACAGCATTGATTTTGGCGGACGCTCCACGATTCAGACCATCAACATGACCAATACGGGAACGGATCCAGTGGATGTGACGATTACGGACTTGGGGCGGACTCTGCCCATGGCCTACCGCGTCTACGATCCCGACACGGGTGAAACAACCTACACGGACCTGCCTGCCAGCCTCGCAATCGCGACGCTCGATCCCGGCGGAAGCTACACGCTCTCACTCCTCGTCAAACGCGAGGACTTCACCGAACAGGAACAGAGCACCATCCTGAAGATCGCGACCGACAGCGGCGTGATCCTTCATGTCGCCGTGCTCGCCAAAGATGGCGCGGAATAGCAGAGCATGAACCCAAGGGTCGGCACGGAAACAACTTCATCCCGCATTGCGGGACGAGAGCGTCGGATGGTCATACGCAAGGCACGAGAAGGGCGCAGACCCGTCGGTCTGCAACCGACGAGCAACGAAGCGGATGGCCGTGCGCCGCCTCGCCCTGTAGGGCTGCGTCCCTTTTGCCCCCTGACTTCGTTGCCTCGCTCGGGATTCTGCTCAGCAGAACTCGCTCGCTTGCGCCTCGTCAGGAGCCAAAAATGAACAACAGCAAAATGCGAAGTTATTATCGCGCGGACCCTAAGAACGACACATACCGTGTGCACCACGGACTTGGAATAGCGGGGAACCCCACCATGCATCGAATGTTTTTGGCCTGTCTTGTGTCCTTCGCCTGTTTGTGGTTTCCGACGAGGGCTCTCGCCATCGGTCCGGTCAAGGCGCTGGAGTTCGACGGCGTCAACGACTATGTGAGCGCGGCGTCCAGCCCGCTGCTGAAGTCCACCACAGCCATGACCATCGAACTGTGGGCGTATCGCGAAACGTGGTCCGCCCCTGCCGCCACCAATACCTTCATTAGCTGCACGCAGACCGGCGGCTATAACTTGACCTTGAGCACGGCTGGCTACCTGAGAGCAGCGGTTCGTGTCAATGGCGTATACCGCACCCCCCAGGTTGACGTTTCGGGCCTGGCACCTGGATGGCACCATCTTGTCTTCAGCTTCAACACCAGCGGCCAATGGTTGTATGTCGATGGCGTTCTGCGCGCTAGTGACAACGGTGCCGGTGTCATCACCTACGACATTGACAACAGCATCCAGATCGGGGCCGAGGCCAGTGGGGGAACGACTCCCGAGGGACCCTATTTTGAGGGAAAAATGGATGAGATCCGGGTCTGGACTGTTGTGCGCACCGCCCAGCAGATCCGCGAGAACATGCACCTGACACTGGCGGGTACGGAGGCCGATCTGGGCGCCTACTTGCGTTGCGATCTCGGGTCGGGAACGGGGCTTCTCGACAGTAGTGGCAACAACAATCACGCCTTCAGTGGTGCTGACATCACGATGCCGGCCTGGATCGATTCGACCATCCCGCTCGCCGCAGGCACGAGCCAC
>JAGLDW010000988.1 GCA_023145395.1 Lentisphaeria bacterium
GGTTGGGAGAATGTCAAAGAATGAAACTTGACGCCTCTCCTGACCTCTCTCCCGTGCTTGACGTTGAACTGCCCGAATCGAGAACGCCAAGAATCCTGCGATTGAGGAGCTTGTAGTCTTCTTCGGGCTGGAAATGACTCCCCGGACGGATGAGGGGAGCGCAGTCGCTGAGGAAGCCGCGGTGCTCAAGCTTTGCCTCAAGATTGGAGCGGAACGCCACCGCAGTCACAGCATGTCCCTCGGCCTGCATGTATCTCTGAAACGTTTCGCACAACCGATGGGCATCAACGGGCAAGGTGCGCAGCGCTAGGCCGAGGTCGAATAGATCTCGCCCCTTCCGTCGCTGATACAGCGCACGCAGCTTGGTAGCGAGAAGCTCATCGAGGTGATAGATCGGGATGTCGGCTTGTCCTTTGAACCACCTGGAGTCCACCTCGAAATGTTTGTGTTCGACGGGAAGGACCTGTGTATGCTCCCGCGTGTTGATCTCAATCTTGATACGCAGCGGCAAGGATGGCGCATCCTCTGAATCGAGTCTGTATGTGAGTGTCGCGATGTCCTGCCCAATCTTTCGGCGTGGTTCACCGAACCGGCCTTCAAGGATTCCTCGAATGAGATCGAATTGGGGACCAATGGGGCCGGGCTCACGCTGAACGAGATCGATGTCCTCTGAGTATCGAAGGGGTTCTGCGATCTGGAGTTTGTGAAGTGCAGTTCCACCACGGAATAGAAGACTCTTCTGAATTCGCGCATCGTCAAACAACATGACCAGCATTGCGCTGAGGATCAGGTCCTGCTCGACCAATCGCGTCCGACTGCCAGGGATGGCCCAACGATCGCCACTGTGTGATGTCAGCACGTGGGATCATAGATCTGCCTCCGGCTCTTCGTTCACGATCACGCGCCAGCGCGAATCTCGCGGGCCGCTCCGTTTGTCGAGCACGGCATTGAGAGGAATGAACGCTGGGTTCCGCTGCAACACCAGTCCGTGCAGCCCTTCACCGGCAGTCGCCCCTCCCACAGCGTCGAGCATCCATCCGAGCCGTTGCAGGTAGGCCGTTGTTGATTCACGCGCGCTGGCAAGAACCAGCCGATCCGGATCCAATGCATCCACCAATTCCGTCAGGACCGTGGCCACCGCGTCCATGCCTCCGAGTTGCCGTTGAAAACGAACCAGATCAATCGCCGTCCATTCCGGCGTGGAGACGGGGATGTCCCCCGTCTGCGTACGATGCGGTTTCGTGAGAGCATGATCCATGGCCGCATTTCGCAGAAATCGAATTCGGACGGCGTGCGTTTCAATGTTCCGGAGGTGATTCGGGACCACCACCTGCATCTCTTGGGGCCGTTGATGAGCCGCTCCGTGCCGCGCTGCCGCGGACAAGCCGCCCACGTAGTAGGGTCGGCCCAGGAACGTCATCAGGTGATCGAGGACCCATTCCGTGGGCGCTGCGCCGACGGCGCTGTATTCAAGGGGAACGATCACATAGAAACCTCTTCGCAGGGGCAAGATGCGTCCCCGGGACGAGGCACGCTGTAGCGCCTTCTTCAGGGTGGGTTTGGACAACGCCAGCTCCCGTAGCGCTTCGGATCGCACAAACGAGTACCGGCCCGCCTTCTGCAGCTGATCAATCCAAGGCTCAAGCCTCATGAGGCCTCCTTCGTGCGTGTTCA
>JAGLDW010000989.1 GCA_023145395.1 Lentisphaeria bacterium
GAACTCGTCATTGAACTGCATGCCCAGATGATCGCACTCCAGATGCCGGAGAGGATCTGCGAAAAACACGGGATTGAACGCCAACTCGAACTTGTCCCCTTCGTAGGAGACATCCATCGGCTCACTGGATTCGCCAAACTCCGTGCTGCTTGCGGAGATGACCATCACAGCATTGTTCAGAGTAAGAGTCACAGAAGAACTACTGCTACTCACCACCGTGGAAACACGATTCAGCACCTCACTGAACTCGGATCTTGGGATTGCCACGCTATGGGAGAACTCTGCAGGGACAACCTGTCTGTAGTTTGGATATGTGCCCTCAACAAGCTTGGTCACAATCACAATGTCGCCACCGTCGAACACAGCCCGGGAATCGGACAACTTCACCGTAATTTTCTTGTCACCCCCAAAACTGCGCTCGATCTCTGCCACAACCTTGCTTGGGAGAATCACATCCCCGTCTGCAATGCCCTCTTCCGACAACGCCCTCTCAATCAACGCCAGGCGACGACCATCGGTGGCAGCCACGGTGAGAACGGAGTTTCGAACACTCATCAAAATGCCATTCAGCACATACCTTGCTTCGTCGCTGCTGCGACCATACGACACCTTGCTGAAGGATTTTCTAAGTTCGTCAGCCGTCATGGACAACTGCCACTCCTCATGAAAATCACTATCCTTTGGATACTCGTTGGGATCCAAACCCAAAACTTTGAATTCTGATCTGCCGCAGGAAATTTTCGTTTGCAGATCCTGTCCCGATTCTAGCGTGATATCTCCGTCTGGAAGTGAGCTGACAATCTGAGAAAGCTTCTTCGCCGGAAGAGTAGTTGCACCAGCTTCTTCCACCAATGCAGGCACGGTTGCTGTCACGGCCACTTCAAGATCCGTGGTGCTCAACACAACGCTCTCACCATCACACTCGATCAGCACATTGTTGAGAACGGGCAGAGTCGTGCGAGGACTCACCACCGCCAGAACACGCCGCAGACCAAGAGTAAAATTTTCTTTTGACACGGTCAGTTTCATCTGTCGATTCCCCTTGAAAGACAGTTCTCTATTACAAGACTATTTAGAACTTATAGTAGAAAAGTCGTAGTATACAAGTTGATATGTTGAAAATATAAATATAAGCAACTGATTATAAACCATTTACAAATATAATAAATTATGAATTGATTGTTGATAGCTGCTGATAAATTAGGGGAACGATGAATATATCAAATATTCCTGTAGGTCAACGCACAGGATATCCACATAGTTGTCGTCAACCATTTTTTTGTAGTTTAGATAGAGTATGGAGTGGTAAAAATGGCAGAAAAATCCAGTGTTGTGGTTTCCCTTCTAGAACGCTTTCCCCTACTCAGATCATGCGAAGCACAACTATATCACGTTTTCGACATTCTTGTGGAGTGTTTTGAGAACAAACGCAAGCTGCTTGTGTGTGGCAATGGGGGCAGTGCGGCCGATGCGCAGCACATAGCGGGCGAGCTTATGAAAGGGTTTGTTCTACCGCGTCGCGTAACAGCGCAAGAGCGGGCGGAATTGATCAATGGCGGAGAGAATGGAGAGTACTTGGCGGAGGGACTCCAGAGAGGGATACCAGTCATTCCTCTCGTGGGAATGAATGCACTGGGCACTGCTGTGGCAAATGACAACGGGGGTGACCTCGTGTTTGCACAGCAGGTGTTCGCTCTGGGTTGTGAAGGGGATGTGTTGTGGGGAATAAGTACATCAGGAACTGCGCGAAACGTGGTGCTCGCCGCTGAAACTGCGCGAGCAAGAGGGATGATGGTGGTGGGGATGACTGGAAGTGGAGGAGGACAACTCGCAACGTTATGCGATGCATGCATTCGCGTGCCGAAGGAAGAGACCTTTCTAGTGCAGGAATTGCATTTACCGATCTACCACGCACTCTGCATCATGTTGGAGGCAAGCTTGTTTGGTGGTGATCAGGAAGACAAATCCTGAGTGTGCAGATTATTACACCGGCAGGTGTGAGTTTGCTTCGCTGCAAAACCTATGCAGACTCTTGGCATCCCGCACAAATTGCTCCGGATCGTCGTTTTGCACGAATTCGATGAGCACCCACGGATCATGGGTCACAGTCGACACCAGGTCGAGATAGCGTGACCATCGCTGTTGTCCGTCTTCAAGAGGACAGCGCCTACGTCCCCCGGGAGTGTCCACCCAGTGTTGCACGTGCACGTTGGAGAGGTTGGGAAGCACCGCGCGCAGATCGTGCAACGAGGTTTCAAGATCCAGGCCTCCGGGAGCCTGCCAATATGTCTTCATCTCTGCTGGTTCACAGAACTCCAGCATACGCAGTGTCGATTCCAGTGTGTCCGTCAACGTATTTTGGTGATACTCGGTGGCGACCGACACTCCCTGTTCCGCACTCATGTAGGCAATGCGGAGCAAATCCTCCTGCACGTGACTACGGTAGGAATCATCCGCCTGTTCGGATCCTAGCGCGCCAGCCCAAACCCTGATTGTTGGTGTGCCAAGCGCCAAAGCGGACTCCAGGACAGCGCTGAATGTCAGGCCCTCTTCTTCGCTCACTCCCGCACGATAGTAGGAACCATACGCGGCCACTTCCAACTTCGCGCCAGTTGTGAGATCTCGCACGTGACAGGCGCAGTCAAGATCACCATGAGGCACATGCACATCGCCGCCCCATTCGATGCCAGATACACGAGCCTGCACACACACATCGATGATTTGCGCGGGACTGAGATGGCGGAAGCTCACAGAAACCAATCCAGACCGAAACATAGGAACACCTCATTCTTGGATCTAGAGGGCAAAAACGGACATTTCAAGCGACTTATCAACAACGAAGGCGTTTTTTCAACCGAATGTCTCCCAAGAGCGAATAAAAAGAGGCAGAACACCCTGCGCGCACCACTAGGAGAGACCAGAAAACAATGCATTTTGCAGATGAAGAAACTGCGTCCTAATCCGGTGCGCGTCAAATGCCGGAGGAATAAAGAAAGGAGGTCGGTCAAACCATTGAACAACAACGGTTGGACATATGCCGCAGTGTTGCCTGCCACCCGCCGACCTCTGCAATTTTTCTGAGC
Source organism: Lentisphaeria bacterium (assembly GCA_023145395.1). GTDB lineage: Bacteria > Verrucomicrobiota > Lentisphaeria > Oligosphaerales > Lenti-02 > JAGLDW01. The sequence goes on from JAGLDW010000989.1 coordinate 3,084, forward strand.
GGAGGCGATCCTACCGAAATGCTTGCCAGTGGAGATTGTGCCATGTCGCGAAAACGGACAGGATGAACCACACCGAAGGGGAAAGTGCCGGTGGTTCTCTCATAGCGTGTTCTTCGTTACGCACAGAACTCATGCATCTTCCGCAGTGGTGTAATCTCCATACAATAAAAACCAGATCTATTTGGAATACAACAAGTTATATATGATATACAAGATTGTGGAGACTATTCTGTTCGAAGCAGTCCATTTCGTTGCCCCATTCCGTTTTCCACAACCTGCGTGCAGTGGTGGACTTGTGTATGGCGAGTGCGGAGAAGCTGTGTTGGACAGGAATGTGCATGCGTGCTACTTGCGGGCAAAAAAGAGGAGTCGTTCAGAAATGACAGCGCCTGGCGTCCCCTGGGCCCATGGTTTTTCCATGCTGCCATTCATACCGCAGTTCTGTCATCAAATCTTCTAGTTGCAAGGGGTTACGAAATCGATGCATGCAGGATTGAAAATTTCTTTGGAAACACTCTTTGCCTCTGACAAGTTGCCTAGAATCTCAGCCGTTGCCTTGTTTCGCTGCGGTAGAACGACATACAAGGGGCAAAAAGCTCTGTCACAGCGGAAAATCCCAAGAAACGAACAGGTTATTAACAACCCCGTAAAAAGGGTCGTTTTCGGGGCCAGGAGATGCACATTATGAGAGAGTTTTTCAGGATGATTGCGGATTTCGTCCCCCCGCAGTATGATTTCACTGACGAGTGAGGAAGCAGCATCCTGAGCGCCGTGTCAAAAAGACAACAAGGAAATGGCGGATATGAAGAAAACGACAGAGTGGATCCGCATGGTCACCGTCTGCGCCCTCGTCGGTTTCTGGGGCCACACGGCTGAAGTGGCTTTGATCAGACAGATTGTGACCACTCCCAGCAAATGGGAGAATCAGAAGACCGTGGATCGTTTTCTTAAAAATGTTCAGAGCGGTCTCCGGGCGGTTGAAATCGACACCCGTGTGCTTGCCTCGAAAGAGATCAGAACGGGCACACTTTCTCCGTACAAACTCGTGTTTTTTCCATACAATTCTCATCCATCCGAGGAGCTTGTCGCCGCTACCGAGGCGTATGTGGAACAGGGCGGCAAGGTTGTGTTCTTCTACATGTCGAATGAGCGTCTCTTGCGTTTGGTCGGGGTGGAGAAGGCGCGCTACCACGGGGGAAAGAAGATGCCAGCGCTGGCCGCCATGCAGTTTGATGCAACCCTTGTGGAGGGTGCGCCGCAGAGCGTTGCGCAGGCATCGTGGAATATCGCCGAGCCCGTGCCGAGACAAAAGGAGGGTGCGAAACTCTTCGGTCGGTGGGTTGGCAGGGAGGGAGCGGACCCGAATCTTGTTGCAGTCACGGTGCACCCGAATGGCATGGCGTTTTCCCATGTGTACCTGAAGCAAGACCCCGCTGCTGGAGAAAGGCTGATGCTGGCAGTGTGTGGACGGTATGTGGAGGGATTGTGGCCACGCGCTGTGCGAAGTCGATTGAACCGTGTGGGTGTCTTCCGGAACTACCCCGGTCTGAGCGCCCTCGAAGACGCGCTGCGGGACAGCAAGCAATCGTCCGCCGTCCTGGCCGTGCGCAAAGCTCGCGCTTTGGTTGACAAGGCGGAGGCCCAGGTCACGGCAAAACACTGGAGTGAAGCCTTTGACACATCCGGTCAGGCAGTCGCAGCGGCTGAGCAGGCATTTCTACTCAGTCGTAGCTCCCGTTCCGGAGAACTGCGCGGCGCCTGGATCCATTCCGCCTATGGTGTTAGAGGGTGGGATTGGGACCGTAGCGTAAAGGTGCTGTCCGAGAACGGATTCAATGCCCTGTTCGTCAACATGTGCTGGGGCGCAGTGGCTGACTACAAGAGCGACGTTCTGCCCGTGCACCCTGACGTCAAGGAAAAGGGAGACCAGATCGAGCTTTGCCTCAAGGCCTGCAGGAAGTACGGAGTCGAGCTGCATGTCTGGCGCGTCAACTGGAACATGGGAGGCAGAACCCCAAAGGAGATCCGCGACAAGATGCGGGCGGAGGGACGCACCCAAGTCACCATCAAAGGGGCGGACAGCAGGTTTCTCGCCCCCCATGTCGATGAGAACTTCAGGCTTGAGCGTGACAGCATGCTGGAGATCGTTCGGAAGTACCGTGTGGATGGCATTCACTTCGACTACATACGCTACCCCAACGCCGATTGTGATTTCAGCGACAGCGCAAGAAAGGCCTTTGAGAAATGGCTCGGAAAACCTGTGAAAAACTGGCCGGAGTCCTGCCGCAAAGGCCCGTTGCGGGAGAAGTACAATCGTTGGCGCCGAGGCAACATCACGCGCCTTGTCAAAGCGGTCTATGAAGGCGCCCACCGCATTCGTGGTGACATCCAGGTGTCGGCGGCCGTCTTCGGGAACTGGGACACTTCGCCCCACTCCATCGCCCAGGCTACAGAGGAGTGGATGGACAACGGCTGGCTCGATTTTGTCTGCCCAATGAACTACACCCCCAACAACGCCTACCTCGAACGCTTGCTCAGCCGCCAGCTCACCAGTGTGGGCGCCCGCATTCCGCTCTACTGCGGAATAGGAACCTGGCGCCATGACAGCGCGGCCCGCTCGGCGGAGCAGATCGACATGATCCGGGAATTGGGCGGAGACGGCTTCGTCTGCTTCGCCCTCAACGAACGCTTTGCCATGACCAAACTGCCAAAGCTCTCTCTGGGCTCCACCTCCGAGGGGGCGGGTATGATGCCGCATCATTCTCCCTCGGCCCAATTCACGGTCTCTCCCGGTGATCCCGAGCTTGGGGGTGGCTATGGGGTTCTGCGCGACATTGAGTTCGAGGCGCGCTTTCCAAAGCCAGTCGCCTTTATCGATCCGGAAGTACTTGTGGAGCGCGACGGCGTGGTGGTTCAGAGTGGGCGGCGAGTGGGCGTGACGACAAAAGGTGCTCTCGCGCGGGTCGAACTGCTTCCGAAGGAGCCTGGACGCTACCGGATCGTGCTCCGTGGAACGTGGAGGAGAAAGGGAAGAAGGAAGAAACAGCAATTGCTAGTGCGCAGTCCCGTTGTGGATGTGTTGTCCCCAGAACGGGTGACGGAGATCCGGCGCAGGCTCGGACCTCCCAAGTTTGCTGGAAACGGGAAGCCCAAGATCGCGATCTGGGCAGATGGCGCCTACGGTTCGGAGCCACTCGTTTCCGCACTGTACAAACGGGATGATATTGACGTGGCCGAGCTGTTCAATCTTGACCCAAAATCCCTGCAAGCATGCGATGCCATCCTTCTCTGCCAGCCGCGCTCCAGAACGGCACTCTTTCGGGATCCGGACACGATGAAGGCCGTGGTGGACTACATGCGCAAGGGCGGCGGCGTGATGACTATGCATGCTCTTGTGGGTATCCGCGACTACGTTTGCCTCGCCCCGATGGTCGCGACAGGTGCAGACTCTGTCCCCAGTTCGGAGTGGAAGATATCGTCATCACGCCACACAATCACAAAAGGTCTCTCCCGCGCCGTCCAGACATCCACATTTGTGGACATGGTGGGGTTGAAGCCGGGCAAAAGTGGTCGTGTGCTCGCCGTGGCCGCTGATGATCAACCCGTGGTGGTGGCCGGCAAACGCGGTCGCGGACGGTATGTGGCCTGCGGTCTTGGGGTGGCCATTGGTAAAAACGACCAGGACATTTCACCGTCCGAATCCGAGTTGGCTCTGGTCGTCAATGCCGTTCGCTGGCTTGCGGGTGCGAAATAGCACACCGGTTCCCTTGCATATATGCCTCCCTTTACGTATGCTTTCACAACAGGCGATATTTCTTGTGCGAGTGACAAATAGGATTCCATTCAGAACAGGAGTACAGCCATGCGAAGCCGAATGAAACGTCCCGTTGGAATCGTGTATTTCACGCTGATCGAGCTTCTGGTGGTGATCGCCATCATCGCCATTCTCGCGGCGATGCTGCTGCCGGCCTTGCAGCAGGCGCGCGTGAAGGCCAATACCATTAGCTGCATCAGCAATCTCAAGCAGATCAGCCTAGCCGGCCTCATGTATGCGGATGATAGCGACGAACTGATCCCCATCGGCTGGGGCGCCTACGGCAATGACTGGAACACGCGCTGGTACAAGTACATCAACGACCTCGGCGCGTGGACCTGCACAGGGGGCCAAGGCAGCGCGAATGACGTCTTCAATGCTCCCGGCGAGGCCTCGCTTCGCGCGATGAATTCCTATGGGACCGTCTGCGAGTCGGCTGTCAGCACTGGCGGCGTGAGAGGAGGAAACGGGGGCGGTGCCGCTGAAGGCTACTGCTCCACCATTGTGGTTCCAAAGGTCAGAAGGCCATCGTCCCGCTTTCTAGTCGGCTGCTCCGCCAGCACGCACCGGTTCTGCCCGCCTCTTCACGCAAGCTGGACCTACCACTATCCCATCAACAAGGGGATGGCTTCCTACAGCCACTTCCCGAGACATGCCCAGAACTTCACTGCCGCCTACGTCGATGGGCACGCCGAGTCCATGCCTCTCTCCTCCGGCGAGTTGCAGACCAACTCCGTCAGCTTCTACATGAGGTAGGATACCAGAGTCTCTCTCAACACGGCGTCCGGCATTTTGTCGGACGCCGTGCTCTTTTTGGGTGCACGTCTGAGCCGTCGCGCCGCCTATTCTCTGACGACGAACCTTTTTGTGTCCCGGAAGCATTCTTTGGTCTTCTTTTTCGAGACCAGCGTCAAGGTCAACTCTCCAGCCTTGGACGGCACGAAGACAATCTCGATTTCGGTGTGCTCTCCAAGCGGGATTTCGAGAATACGCTTGTCCCCCGCGACGCGTTTTCCGGCCAGATCAGCGTGCCAGACAACAGTCACAGCCTTATCCCGGAAGGTGTCGTTGTAGACGATCAGTGTTCGTCGTGCTTGCTCGCCAACACGCAACTCCGGGGGATCTGGGAACGGGCCGAGTGCGTCATATGCTTTGTCGAAGACAGCCACTGCGGCGAAGGATTTGACGATTGTGTCCCAGGCATTCTCGAACCCCTTTTTCGGTCCGCTCGGTTCCAGGGCGCCCGTGTAATGCGGATTGTAGGGGCGGATGTCGAACCAGTCGGCATAGCGGTAGCCGCGGGTTTGCAGGCCCATGGCCGCGCAGACATCGGGCCGCTTGGCCCGCATGGCGTCATTGGCGGGGAAGAGAAACTCCCCGATGCCGAGGGGAATCGTCTGCCGGTATGCCGCAGCCCAGTAGATGTCCGCCCGCAGGTCGCGTCCGTAGCCCGAGGCCTTGCCTCCATGATCCTCGAGGTCGGCAATGGTTCGCACATAGTGCTTCACGCTTGCGGGCGAAGCGCCATAGGCCGTCCCGTCGCCATCGAAGATCACCGGTCGCGTCCCGTCATGGCTGTCGATCACGCGCCCGAACTCCGCCAACTGCTCCGGCGAAAGCTTGCTGCAGTTCAGTCCCTCGTTCTCTGCGGACCATAGGATGATCGACGGGTGGTTTCGGTCGCGCCGCACCCAGCGTCGCAAATGATCGCGGCACTCTGGCAGCCAGCGCGGATGTTCCGGCATGATCATTCCCCAGCTTGCGTAGATCGCGCTCTCGTCGATCACCAGCATCCCCATTTCGTCACATATATCATAGACATGCGGTGGTGCGGGCGCTGCGTGGAAGCGCAGAACGTTGAAGTTCGCGTCCAGGCACCTGCGGATCATGTCCTCGGTTGTCGCGCTGGCTTCCAGCGGCCCTGCGTTCTGGGCGTAGCTCGGGCTCTCGCCGCGCAGGTTGCAGCGGATTCCATTCAAGTAGAAATGAATCCCCTCAAACCACACTTCCCGGAATCCGAACCGGGTGTCGCAACGCTGTAGACGTTTGCCGTCCCGGTCGCGGAGAATGGTGCGGAGCTGATAGAGGTGGGGGTGATTCGGCTGCCAGAGCTTGGGTTCCTGCCACTCGGCTGCCAGCGCGACAGTCGTTGTCATCTGGCCGGGCAGTTCGACCGTCACTTCTGGCAGCGTCAGTTCGAGGACGCCTCCTCCATTCGGGCGCACCATTGCGCCGAGACGAACATTCACCGTGTCCCGTCCGGAGTTGAAGAGTTCGTAGACCACGGTCAGACGTTTGTCGCGAACCGATGTTTGAACGCGGACATCCGCGACATGCACTGGCGGACGCCCCCGCAGCGTCACACTCTGGAACAGTCCCTTCCGATTGTTCCCCCCGATGCCGTGGGGAACCCAATGCCGCCGGTTGCGCCAGTCGCTGCTCGGTTTCGGCACGCTGAAATGGGTGTCGTCCTTGACCATGACTTCAAGCCGGTTGCCCTGCGACGGGACGGAGACCAGTCCGGTGATGTCAAACTCGACTGGAACCGGTCCGACCATGCGCTGGCCGGCCGACAGACCGTTGACGCGAACTTCGCAGAACTCCCCGACAGCGTCGAACCGCAGCGCGATCCGTTGTCCCTGGAAGGAAAGAGGGAGGTCGAATGTCCGGGAATAGGTCGCCGTGTGCACATTGCGGCACCCCTTCGCCAATTCCCATCTGGACGGCACTTGGATGTCGCGTGCACCCTTGTCGCCCTCGGGATCGAAGCGCCATGTGCCATCCAGAGAGACGATAATTTCTTCGGCGGTGGCAGCGATGGGCCGGAGCGAAGCCAAGGCGGCTGCCAGCCGGTCGGCGTCGCCGTTGGCAAGGATTCCGGTTGCGGCCAACAGACGCCAGCCCGCGCTCTTGCTCCGGCATCGGATAGTCCGGATTAGAATATCTGGAGTGGGATTCTGCCAGGCAGTCACCCACGCGGGTGTATCGTCGGGCGTTGGCGCGAGGACGCCGCCGGGCAGGTCGCGTGGATCGTCGGTTGGGGACGTCACCGCTTCCTCCCAGCGCAGAGGAAAGGCGACGTTCTCGCCGTTGGCGTATGTGACGTGCATTTCACCAACGGGTTCGCCACGCTTGGCGACACCGTTCGCAGTGTGCCAGAGGAGGATGGCCGCAAGCTTTCTGTCGCTTTTCGCCTGCATCTCCCCCCGCCGGAAAGGAACTCCCTGCACCGTGCTTTCCGGCCCCGCAGTGAGCGGAACCAGATTGCTCTCAAACCGTTTTCCGGACAAGGAAATCTCGATCCAGCCCTTTCGACTCCCGCTCAAGGCGAAATCTCGGTTGTACTCGAGCCGGTAGCACTTGGCCCAATCGGCATGCCGTACATCCTGCAGCCTCCATTCGCCATCGCCTGCGGACACCGCAACGCCGAGATCGGCGGATGATAGGATCAGGCGAGCTTGCTTGAGCCCACGAAGATCGACACCCGCGAGCGGACGCAGAGCGACTGCGTCCGCTGCCTGTCCCTTCACCATGGCACCGTTGTAGCGCTCCGGTTCCAGGCGCAGAACCCATTGCAGATGCGCCGCGTTTGCGATCTCCGCAAAGTCGAAATCATAGCGAATCGTGATGCTCTCGGGCCTGATCGTCATCGTCTGGGTGACGTTGCCATGGAGCCCCCGACTCCGTGTCGTGACGATGCGCTTCCCGTCTTTCTGCTCGACCGTGCCGTCCAGATTGTCTGGGAAACGATAGAGATCCTTCCAATCCGGGGTTGCTACCCACGGCGTGCTCAGCACGAGCAACTCGGCGCCCCCGGCAGCAAATCGCGCCTCCCCATCGCTCTGCACAAGCTCCACCCCAGCGGCTGCAGACAACGACGACACAATTCCAATGCAGCATATGCGGATCATCGACGACCTCCCTGTAATGTCTCAAGAGTCTGGATGAGAGAAGGGGCGCTGCCCCTGGCCCCGCCGGGGAACGCGTGCGCTCCCCGGACCCCACATCAAGCTTCGACGGACGCGCCGGACGGGGTGCCCGGCTCTCCGTCCGGCGAAGCGGTGGCCGTCGCTGACGCGACAGACTACACACCACCCCAACCCGTCCCGGCTCTTCCAGATCCCGCGTTCAGGGCTAGGGATTGATTCACCACGAAGACACGAAGAGTACGAAGGGAGTGCAGAGAACTTTGCGTGAGGAAACCTTCCCGGAGCCTGTTGTCCGTGCTTTCCTTCTTTCCGGCAGGCCGCTGTGATCCCGCAGGGTTGTGCCGGCGAAGGGCTGCTCTGCTTCTCTTCGTCCCCAGGCACAACGAGCCTGCCTCGCCTCGTGGCCAGAGCCCATTTCAAGCATCAAATTCGTTGAGGAATTGCTGGAACTGGGGGTGCTGAAGCACCTTTGCGAAGTCCTCGTCTTCCTCAATTTTCTTTCGGCTCGTGAGCGTTCCTGCCTGCCTCGCATTTCGCAGCAGATCCAGGGATTTGACAACGTTTCCCTGCATTGCCGCGACGCAGGCCAGGTTGTAGGTCGCGCATCCGGGAAGAATCGCTTCGGCCCGCAAAAGGAGATTCTCGGCTTCAATCAAGAGTTGACTCGCCTCAGTCTCTGGCTTTTGGTGCACGCTGTGCAGTAGGCTGGCAGCCCAGTTGTTGAGCGCATCGTGGGAGTCCGGCTTGATCTCGAGTGCCGCCGCGTACTTCGCAAAGCTCTGCTCGAGGAGCCCGTCTGCCTCTTCCCCGGTCCTCAGCTTGGCCTGATTCGAGAGCGCGTTGCCCCAGTTGTTGAGCGCGTCGTGTTTGTCCGGCTTGATCTCAAGCGCCGCCGCGTACTTTGCATAGCTCTGCTCGAAGAGCACGTCTGCCTCTTCCCCGGTCTTCAATCTGGCTTGACCTAAGAGCGCGTTCCCCCAGTTGTTGAGCGCATCGTGGTAGTCCGGCTTGATCTCAAGCGCCGCCGCGTACTTCGCACAGCTCTGCTCGAAGAGCCCGT
>JAGLDW010000099.1 GCA_023145395.1 Lentisphaeria bacterium
ACTTGCATGATGACCGTGGTGGCGTCCGTGTTCCTTCTTGCGCCGGACGCGATCATGAGGTTCTTCACCGATAACGAGAACGTGATCTCGATGGGACGGACATTTTTCATCATCATCGCCCTGACGGAACCCATCATGGCGTTCGCGTTCGGACTCAGTGGCGCCCTGCGTGGCGGTGGGGATCCGGTGTCGCCATTCATCTACTCAAGTGTGTCGGATCTGGTTGTGGTGATTCTTGTGGGGTATCTCCTGGTAATTCCCCTGGGCATGGGGTTCACGGGTATTGCCATTGCGATGGCCACCAGCGCCATCACCCGCGCGATACCGACAACCCTCAAGTTCCGCCAGGGAAAGTGGAAGCGGAACAGACTCTGACGGCGCATCACGCTGTCCGTAGAGCGTCTGGAGCCCTTGTGGTTCGGCGCGGCCCGCGCCGAGATGTCCTAGCACTATGGGCCGACGTCGATGTTGGCTGGCGCCGCATCGGGTCTGATGTACAACCAATATCCCTGTCCCCGCAGGAAGCGGACCCGTTGATTCGGTTCGGGATTGATGTAGTCCAGAGGCGCGTAGCGGCGGGCTTCCGCACGCCACGACCAGACTGTGTCTCCCAGGCCCGGCACGGTGGGTGGCGTTTCAGTGAAGTCCACGCACGGCCCGCAGAGGTTCCAGTCGGCCTGCAGGATGAGGATGCACGGATTCGGCGTGGCCTCGCTGTCCAGAGGGCGTCCCGGCACAATGACCACCGTGGGCGTGGGATCGTTGACTGCGGGTGTGTGGTAGACCCAGAAGCCGCGCAATGCCTGCAGGGTGCCTGTGAAGCCCTCCTGTTCCTGGGGATCGACGGTGACATAGTTGGGGGGATTCACTCCATCGTTCTGCCAATACCAGGCGGGACCCGTCTTGCGATCTCCGAAGAGGCCGGTGGCGGTGGACTCGTCCACCTCCGCAGTGTCGGGATCGTCGATGGGCACGATGGGTAGCGAGACGAGATTCCAGCCAGGATATAGATGCAGCTCGAAGCGGTAGGCGATCTGGACGCTGCCAACCACGAGCCAGTCGGAGCGGGCCGTGCCGCCAGCGCCTGCGGGCGCTGCGCTGCGCACGCGGGCCCACCAGACCTCGTCGGACGCGGTCTGATCGGAAGTCAGAGGATTTCCGGCGATGGTCTCCGCGAAGTCATCCTGCCTGGACCATTGAATCTCGTGGGTGATCGCATCGCCGTCCGCATCGGTGGCCTGGACAATGTTGATCAGTTCGATGTCATCTTCCATTGTGGGCGGATCCACCGAGAACTCGGCCGCGCTCGGAGCGGGCGGAGGGGTGTCCTGGATGGTGATGGTCGTGGAGTTCACTGCTGGCGCCTCGTGCCGCTCGCGACCGGCTTCCACCCAGGCGGTGATGGTCGCGACCCACTGCTGTCCGCGCGCTGTGCCTGCGGAGGCGATTGTCTGTCCCGTGCCGGCGGCAACGCTGTTCTTGAGCCACTGGATGTCGTAGCTTGGCTGGCCTGCGGTAGTGCTGGCCCAGGTGACCGAGAAGCTGAGGTCGTCCTGGGTGTAGGCGCTGGCTGGCAGGATGGCGACACTGGCTACGGAGTTCAAAATCGTGATGTGTGCGGACTCCGCAGCGGTTCCGTCCGGGGTCGCGTCGTCCGCGGCCGCGACGGGCAGATCGCCGTCCGATGGCCAGACGCGGCAGTAGATCTGGTCGCCTGGCGTCAGACTGCCTGCGGGAATCGTGGCCAGGTCGGAGAAGGTTGGCAAGAGCGTGTCGACGTTGCGACCGCGGGCTGCGCGGTACCAGCGGATTTGCACATCGTCCGCGACCTCGGCGTCCCCGTCCGGATCGCTATAGGTCCAGGAGACGGTGATGGCCTCGCTGGCGAACGGAGTACCCGGTGTGATGCTTGTTTCCGAGGATGTGGGCTGTCGGTTGACATTGACCACCCGGATGGTGCGTGCGAGGTCCGCAGAATGCCCCGTTGTGTCCGTGGCGGTGAAGGTGATCGCAATCTCGCGGTCCTGGGCCAGGCTCGACTCGTCGTAGTCCGGTGTCCAGGTGAGGGTGGCCGACCAGAGATCCTCTGCCGCGTCGTAGGCTGCATCCGAGAACGTGATGTCCTCAAGTGCTTGGCCTTCGGGCAGAACGTAGGTGAAGATCACGTCCTGGCCATCCGCTTCATGGGCGCTGATGACCAAGCTCAATATCTGGTTTTCAGCGATCGGGATGATGGCTGTATCGGGATCTGTGGCCAGTTCTCTGGGTGCTTCGTCGAGGGAAGTGACCCGAACAATGATCGTGCCTTGAATCACCGCGCGTCCGCTGCGGTTGGTGGCGGTGTAGGGGATCCGGTCGGCACCCGTGAAATCGGGCTCCGGCGTGTAGGTGACGCTCTCGAAACCATCGCGTTGATCCCAGCCCGTGATGCCGCCGTGCTGGCCGGCCGGTGCATTGTCCAGTTGCAGGCTGAAGCCTTCGAGATGCAGCACGGGCAGGGCGAAAGTGATTGGCGTATCTTCCGGGGTTTCGATCTCCAGATCCAAGACTACTGGCGCGGACGTCTCCCCATTCCAGAGTTGACGCAGGGCGTGGTAGGCCAGGCGGGGACGCAGTTGCGTCGCATCTTGTAGGGCGTAGCGCATGACACCAAAGTATTCGAGATCTGGATCTGCTCTGGATTCGTTGTCTCCCGGATCGTGGGTGTCGGCGGCTCCTGCGGCAGCCCACTGGTCGCTGAATGCGTCGTAGACCCCGCCGATGGTGCGGCCTGGACGTTTGCTCCAGACATCCTCCTGAGCATCCCAAACACCATCTTCATTGGCATCGGCAAAGTAGAGTCCTTCGGTCAAGCCGACATCGCCGTCCAACACGTCCTGTTCGTCGCCCACGTAGACCAGCACATCGCCGGCTGCATTGTAGATGCCAGGTTGATCCCTGTCCGTGTCCTGCCAGAGAAGTTCGCCATCGGTATACACGCCGTTCTCGTCGGCGTCGTGATAGAACAGAGCACCCGTCACACCCAGTGTCCCGTCGGTCGCATGAATGGCGATTCCCCTCGTTCCCTCAACAAGAATCACATCAATGCCCTCGTCGAAGATGCGTTCTCGCGCACCTGCCACCGGTGCGTCCTGCCAGATGTCCTCCTCCGGATCCCGGATCCCATTTCCATTGACATCGTGGAAGGCGATGTCCGTTTGACTGCCCACGGCACTGGGAAGAGCCGTTCCGACAATCGGAGTCTCCAAATCAGCGTCGAAGATGCCGCTTCTGGACTCAAATGGCTCGTACCAGACATCTTCCTGCTCGTCCCAACGTCCATTGGTATTGAGGTCTTGCCAGGCCAAGTCGGCCAGGCCTACTGCGCCGTCGATCACATCCTGCTGGCTCCCGACGCTGACCATAGCGTCTCGGGCATCCTGGTAGAGTCCGGGTTGTGCGGACTCCGCAGCCATTGTCTGCGCCAACTGTTCGGCCACTCGTGCCTGCCGCGCTTCGTTCACATAGCCCGGCGTTGCCTGCCAGGCGTCGATGCCGTAGCGGCTGACCCACATGGGGCATCCCAGGTTGAGTGCTGCGTAGTCCGCAAAAAGATCGCTCGGCGCGGATCTCCTGGGAGTGGTGGCGAAGGTGTCGCGTCCCGCAGAATTGAGTCCCCAGAGATCGACGCCTCGAGTCAGCGGCGCGTAGATTGCGAGGTCCGCAAGGCCTGCGTTGGCCGTGGTGACCGGATGCCAGGCGGTGCCCTCGAGGTCTTGCGCGAACCAGGCCAGTTCATTGAGCAGGCGATACCAGGTCGCCTTGGCCGCTGCGGTGCTCAATTCGCCATTGACGCCGTCTCCAATGCACCACATCAGCAAGGCTGGATGATTCTTGAATGTTCCCACAAAGGTTGCGAAGTCCGCACGAATCGCCTCTCGGACCGCATCGTCTGCGAGGTCCGCAACGGGGTCGATGGGATAGCCTAGCATGACCTTGATCCCGAACTCCTGGCAGATGTCCAGCACTGCGGTGTCCGCGGGTCGGATGGTGGTGCGAATAACGTTGACGCCCAGTTCCTGCAAGCGAGGCAGATCGCGTTCCAGGTGGTCGTGGGTGTAAGCTGTGGCGGCATTGCCGACTGCGTCGCCGGGTGCGACGGGTTCGTAAAGGATGCCGCGTGGGACAAAAGCCCGGCCATCCACATGCAGAGCGCCATTGAGGATGGCGATGGAGAGGGTGCTGGCGGGTTTGTCGGGCTGCTCGTCAGCCTGATCCGGATCGGTGCCGTTGCGGTATTCGGCGAGGTTGGCAATGCCATCTTCATCCGGATCGTCCCAGGCCCGCTGGTCCAGGCTGGTGAAATAGTGATTCTCCCACCAGTCCGGCAGAGCGTCGGTGTCGGTGTCCAGATCCAGAAGCGTCACGTCCGCCTGGATTCGTGCGGGACCACCGACCGGATCGATGAGATTGGCCGGGGATGTGGCCGCTGCTTCGTCGGCATCGGGCGCGTTGCCACCATCGGCGTCGAGGAAGGCGCGCACGGCGTAGCGTCTGTCTTCCCCAGGGACGGGGGCGAAGACAAAACTGCCGGGCGAGGCCAGTCGCAGCGTCTCCAGAGGTGCGCCGTCGAAGATGCCGCGTGCCTTGTCTTCCGCAAAAAGCTGGACCAGGATGTCGCCGGGCTGCCGGCCCGCGTAGTTGATTGTGCCGAAGATGACTACATCGCCATGCAGGATGCGGACCGTGGCGTCGGGTTGGGGTGGAGCCGGCTCCACATTGCCAACTCCGTCGTGGGCC
>JAGLDW010000990.1 GCA_023145395.1 Lentisphaeria bacterium
CGCTGCGCGCCTATGTCCTTGAGGGCAGCGGTTCCGCAACGGGTAGTACCGAGCCTATCGTAAGTAGTTCTTCTAGCTGAGGTTGTGGCACCCCGTCCGTTTCCGAGCAAATTCGCATTCATATATGGCTTGACTTTCCGAGCGTTATCTTGTATATAGTATATATACAAGATAGGAGGAGCCGTGTCCCGTACCCGCATGTCCGCCCAGGAAAGGGAGTGGCGTTCCCGGCTGGCCCAGCTCGCCCATGCCAAGCCTTTGGTGCGCGCCACCATCAATGTGCGCAACGTCACCTGCGGCAAGGCCGGATGCCGATGCGCCCAAGGGGAGAAGCACCGCGCCTTCTATCTGGTGTGCAACGTACAGGGAAAAAGGCGCCAGCTCTTCATTCCCGCCGCCCTGGAGCAGGAAGCTCGCCAGTGGGTTACGAACTATCATTCGGCCATGGAACTGCTGGAGCAGGTGTCCGAACAGGCTTGGCAGGAATTGAAGCGGCGCAAGGAGCACGACGATACTTAGCCGATTCCTCAAATACGCGCAGAAGGCATACGACATCGGGGAACTCCTGGCCAAGGTCAGGGACCGTCGCATCCAGGCCCGCATTCCCGCCAAGCGCGTGGTGGCGGCGCTCTTCTTCGTGCTGTCGGCGCGTTTGGGCAGCCTCAACGCCGTCGAAGAGGCGTTGGGCAAGGGGGGACGCCGGACGCGGTGGCACACGTGGATAGGGGGTGACCTGCCCAGCGCGGACCGCTTGGGTGAAGTGGCCGCGCTGATCGAGACCGATGACCTGCGCGCCGTCCTCTACGATCATCATGGAAGGCGGAAGCGTAAGAAGACGTTGCCACCGCTACCGGGTGGCCTGCGGGTCCTCATCCTCGACGGCCACGAAGTTGGGGCCAGCTATCTTCGCAATTGCAAAGACTGCTATTCGCGGGAGGTCAAGCATGGCGACGAAGTCCGGACCCAGTACTATCACCGCTACGTCATGGCATACCTGCTGTGCGAAGGCGGCAGCGTTCTGCTGGACGTGGAGATGCAAAGCAAGGGCAAGGGGGAGATCGACGCGGCCATGCGGCTGCTGGAACGCCTGCAAGAGAAGTGCCCTCGGGCCTTCAACGTGGTGGCCGGCGATGCCCTGTACCTCGACCCCGGCCTGTGTCGACTTGTCCTGGGCTACGGCAAGGACTTCATCGCCGTGCTCAAGAACGAGAACCGCGATCTCATTAAGGACTTCCGGGGCCTCATCGACTTCGGCGACGCCGCCACTGTTGACTTCCAATACAACGGCAGACAATGCCACTGCCACGACATAGAAGGCTTCGGCTCCTGGTCTCAGCTTGGCAGCGAAGTCCGTGTTGTCAGCAGCGAAGAAACCAGAACGGTGCGCCGCCAACTCACCAAGGAGAAGGAAACGCTCACGAGCGAGTGGCTGTGGGCCACCAGCCTGTCCAAGGACAAGGCGAACACACGCACCATTGTGCGCCTCGGCCACGGACGCTGGGACATAGAGAACCAGGGGTTTAACGAACTGGTCAACCAGTGGCACGCCGACCACATCTACCATCACGACGTGAACGCCATCGTCGCCATTTTGCTCCTGCTGTATCTTGTCTACAATCTGTTCCACGTGTGGCTGGACCGCGCACTCAAACCCCAGCTGCGTGAAAAATACACAGCCTTGCACTTTGCCCGTCTACTCAAGGCGGAGTTCTACCACGAAGCGTCACCGCCCACCTAGCTGCCCCTGCCTTCGAAGTAACAGGCCACGCCCATTCAAGCCAGCTTCCCGCTGGCCAAGGGGTTCCTCTGTCCGCTCCGCCATAAAGCAGCCAGAGCGACCCTCTCCCCCCCTGCCGCGCCCATATCAGGGCCGCCAAGGACACGTAAACGGTCCATGCGAATCTCGTCCACGCGCAAAAAATGACATCCGCCAGTAAAACTGGTGTGCGCGCCGCACCGTTGCGGAATCGCTG
>JAGLDW010000991.1 GCA_023145395.1 Lentisphaeria bacterium
GCCCTTTTTCTTGAGGGTGTCCGTCTGTGTTTTGACAACGCGCCCCTTGACCCGGACTTCCACGACAAGTTGTTTGTCTCCTGTGCCTGCGTAGTACTCCACATGGAATTTGTACTCGCCTTTTGGCGCGCGGCCCTTCGGCCAGAAGACATTCTCGGGTCCGCCGCTGGTGGTGTCGTCGCGGTCCATCTTGCCTCCGCACGCGCATGTTCGCTTCTCGTGGCTGATGCGGTGGCCTTTCGGATCCATCACATGCAGATCCAGATCTCCGCGCGCGGGTTTCCAGTGCATGCGGAAGGAAAGGTCCCCGGTTCCGAGCGATCCGCCCCCGCCTGCTCGATCCCCCTGCCCAACGCCTGGTTGTCCCGCCTCGTCGCCCCATTGCTCGTCCGTGCCGATTGTCATTTTCTCTGCCGGCGGCACTTTTTGCTCAGGTGGTTTCTCGCTATCTCCTTTTGGCGATTCGGTTGGTTTCTCCGCCGGTGGTTTGTCGATGGTGGGCTTGGTCTGGGTTGGCTCTGGATCCGTTTTCGGGGTGCCGTCGTCTGTCGCCCCTGTTTCGACGAATGCGGCACCTTCCCCCTCCACTCCCGTGTCGCTGATGCCGTCCCCCGTTCCGTCTCCCGCTCCGCGGCCTCGTCCGCGACCGCCCGGCGCGACATGGCATAGCAGCGCCAGGATCAAAGCGATGATGGCGAGCGTGACGATGGCGACGGTCAATGGCTTGCCGTCCCGCTCGGGTTCGTGCGTGGTTTGTTGCGAGATCGTCTCGTTCATTTTCGGTTGACTCGCAGAAAGCGGTAGTAGACTTCGAGTGACATGATGTAGAATGCGGTCGAGACCACTTGTCCGCCCCCCCTGGCATTGGCGCCCGGCCAGGCACCATCGTCGGCTCCTCCTCGAATCTGCAACTCGATCACCTGGTCCCGACAGCGCTTGTTCCATTCCTTCCAGTATTTTCCGCCGACCTGGTACATGCCGTAGGAACCATCGTAGATCTGGTAGCAGTTGTTGATCTGGGGACCGACCTTGTGGAGCACTTCCGCAATTTTCACCACGTCTCGATCCTTGGGCTTGCTGCCGAGAAACATGCGTGCGAAGAGTCCGACAGCTGTTCTGACGCCGTCGGGCGTGCCCGCTCCGCGGCTGGAATATCCTGTGGTGCCGTCGTCGTTGAGCGCATTGTCGTAGTATTTCTGGATTCGCTTGATGACTTTTTTGTCCGTTTTGAACCGAGCCAGTTTCCCTGCCTTGATTCCCATGACCTGGAAGCTGGTCAAGTGCGTGTCGTCACCGGGACCTCCATAGCCGAATCCACCAGTGGGTCCGCAGTTCGTGAAGATGCAGTCGAGGGTGCTCTGAGCCGTTTTTTTGAGGCGTTTGTCACGCGTCATTCCGTAGGCTTCGCACAAGGCCATGGTGGCTATTCCCTGTTCATAGAAGTTTCCCGAATTGGCGAACCGTCCCGTTTTGGACTGGAAGTTCGCCAGCAAGTAGTCCAGTCCCATCCTGACAGTGTCCTTGTACTTTCCACTCTTGTGCGTGTACCCCGCTCCGAGGAATGCGAGCAAAGCCAGAGACGTCTCTCCGATGGAGTGTCCTGAGCGGCTCCAGCTTCCGTTCTTCTTGTTCTGCACTCGCGCAAGCCAGGCGAGACCGCGCTCGACCGCTGCCTCGGATTCTTTGGTCATGCCGCGTTTCCTGGCGGTGGCGCCTCCTCGCTTGCCCGCTGTGCGCCCTTTGTACGGGCCACTTCTGTACTTGATGTCGTCCCTTTTCTTCTTGGACTTCCTGGTCTCCAGCTCCATGTCCTTCATGGCGAGTAGCTCGGGATCGATGTTGGGAAGCGGATCGGGTTTCTTCTTCTCCTCTGGGGGTGGTGGCTTGGGCGCCGCTTTCTTCTTTGCAGCCTCCTCGCCCGCGTCTTTCTTTGGGTCCTGCTCCGCCCCCTGCCTCGCTGGTTCTCCATCAGTGGCTTTGGGCTCGTCCTGCTCGCCTTCGCCCTCGGGGGTGTCGGGAGGGGCTTCCTGCTCCGTGGCGCTGCCGTCCTCGCCCGTGCCCGCGTCTCCGTCCCCCCGCATGGCGCTTCCCGTGCCATCTCCGCGGTCTAGGCGTGCCGCGTAGGGATTGTCGCCATCTCCGCCGAGACCGTCTCCTGCGTCCGCCGTGCCTCCATAGCCGGATCGGCCCTCAAGAAGGAAGAAGAAGAGCGTGAGCAGAAACAAGCCAAGAATCGCGGCGACAGCGACGGCAACGCGGTTGCGTGTCGCCCTGGCCTCCGGATCATTCTCACGTTGTCCCTGATGATGCATGCAAACGTCCTATTCGAGAAGACGGTCTTTGAAGTAGTCCTTGAAAGCGGGCTTGTCGTACCCGTTTTGCCAAGAGCCCTTGGGCAGACGCAGGGGAGGGGTCGGCAGGCGCTCCTCTGTTTCGCGGATGGTGGCTTCCTGGGCGTCGGAGAGGCGAGGAACACTGGGCAGTGCGCCCATTGTGTAGAGCGCGTCATTGGCCCAGAAGAGCCCCCCCGAGACATTGCCACGGAGGAACGACGTCTCGCCGCTCCAGTGGGCCGGATTGGCGGTCACTTGCTGGTACACGTATGGCACGCCGCGTCCCTTCGCCCACTCAGTGAGCGCCTGTTGATAGGGAATTGGGTCGTCTGCGTGCCGGGCGGCGAAGGCGACGATCTTGCGGTGCATGCCGCCCACCACGCGGGTTCCGAGGCCGACCACGTGGTCCGCCGTCGCGATGATGGAGGCCCGCACCTGGGGATCTTCCGTCAGATAGTAGTATTCGAGCAGCGCGTGCATGCCGCCAAAGGCGTGGAAGAACATGCTCCCATCGTGCAGGCCGCGAATCTCCGGCGCCTTGACGTCGGGGAAGGCGATGGGTGTGGAGATGGCGACGCCCTTGGGGGTGGCGAGCGTCCGCATGTATTTGCGGATCATGCCTCCGAGCGCCTCGTCGCCGGTGATTTCCCAGCGCGTGAGCAGTCCGTAGGTTCGTCCGCTGTGGGAGGCGTGGTTCCGACAGATCCCCTTGCTGTAGTGCCCGTCCGTCAGCGCCTGGTTCCATTCCCGCGTGCGGTACTCTCCGGTGAGCAGGTAGTGGAAGCGTTGCTCTGTGAAGGTGGTCTGGCGTTCCTCGTGATTGCCATCGCTCCAGTGCTGGACTCCATGGCGGGTGCCGAGCCCGAACCATTTTCCCGCATGGCGTGCATCCACGTCACGGGAGTGCCGTGCATTGCCTTCGATGAAGAAGAACAGGTCGCGTCGTCCCGTGCGCAGGTACATCTGGGACATGAAGTGTCCGATGAGCCCCTCCGTGTTGCTCCAGCCCCAGCGTCCGTTGTCGTAGGCCCAGTCGTGCTGGGTGGAATAGTCCTGATGCGCGCGGAACTCGCCGCGTGGCTTCGCTTGGGCCCGCTCTTTCTCCGGCAGCGCCAGAATGCGCGCGAGGGTGTTGGGCGGGAAGATGCGTCCGTAGCCGCTGCGGTAGTGGTGCTGCACGTCTCCGAAGTTCCAGAATCCGTACCATCCCCAGGCGTCTTGATGGAACAGCCACCAGCGGGACAGATTGTCCATGTTGGCGTTGAGGCGTTTGAAATCTGCGGAGTCCGCAGGGGCGAGTGGCATGGTGACACCGGTTCTCGCGTACCACTCCCAGCCCGTGTGGACGAGGGGACGGCTCTGGAAATCGGCCGCCACGGAGTCCGTGGCTTGCGGTGTCATGCGTGCGTCGTGGAGGAAGAGGATCGTTTCGTGCGTGCGTGTGACGCCTTTGAAGGGATCGTTCTTGTAGTAGTCGTCGCGCACCCAGCGTGCATCGACGGGTGTGCTCTCCCCCTGTCCCCGGTGTGGGTAGTCGCTGTAGCGTCTGCAGTCCATGAGCGGGCTTGAGCCGGGCCAGTAGCCCACCGTCAGCGTGCTGTTCTTCGCGTCATAGCTCAGCTCCTTGGGCGCTTCCTGCCACATGTTTCTCTGGATCACGCAGAGCCCGGAAGTGGCGTCGCTTGCGTCGAGCCAGCCACGGGAGCGGTGTCCCGACTGCACGATGTCTCGCCAGGGAGTGGCCTTTGTCCAGCTCCATGCCTCGTAGTTGAGATGGCTCGTCTGCCGAAGCCCGACCCGATCGGAGCGGGGGAGGGGAGTGGGGCCGTCCTGGCCACCTGCGTGGAGCTTCGTGGTGGTTGCGTCCAGAGCGAGAGGCAGCCGGAGGCCCAGCCGCAGGACAAAGGCTTCACGCGGATCATCGTGGAGAAACTCGACCGTGTGGAAGAGGCGCACGAACGGGCGTCCCGCCCAGGTCTCGAGGCGGATGATGACCTTGGCGGGTTCCTGTGCCTGCGCCATGCCTTCCAATCTCACGACCGCGCGCAGGCCGTTGCTCTCCTCGACTTCGATTTTGTCGATCGTGACGGGGCCGGGGTCGGGCTTCCCCTGCGGATGGGTGGTGCCGCCGATGTGGGTGTGCCCCGCAGGCCGCAGAAAATCGACCCATGCCTGGGGTTGCCCATTCGTGGCGAGTAGCTCGCGTTCTCCGAGTTTGAGGGAGCGAAGCCAGCGCGCCCCTGTTCCCAGGGCGAGCTGGATGGTTCCCGTGTCGATGGTGATTTGCCCATCCGCAGTCGTGAGCTGAATCTGTGTTCCGAGCGTGCCCTTGCGCACGTTTTTTCCGAACACGAGGCGGGCGGGCACATCGTCCCCCTTGCGTCGTGTGACGCGGAATCGGACTTCGTCGCCCTCACCGCTTCCGGGGGCGGCGGTGACGGAGCTGTCCTGGCGCAGTGGGAAGGCCAGTTTGAGCCACTTGATGGAGTGGTCGGGCCAGTAGGCGAGGGGGGTCGTATGCAGGGGCGTTTCGCGGTCTCCGAGGAAAAGGCGTGCCTGATCCGCTGAAGCGATTGCCCCGCGCGGGATGGGCACGCCACCCTCCACGATGGGGGATAGCGCCGTCGGCGCGGGGGCGGCATTCCAGAGGTCCAGCGTTTTGCCGATGGGCTCGAGGCGGTTGGGAAACTCGCTGGCGAGACGTTCCTGTCCCCAGGCATTCGCCAGTTCGCGGTCCACCGCTTCGAAAGCTTCCTCGCCCTCGAAGAAGATCCAATCCATCGCGTGGGGTTTGCCGAACACCGAAGTCTTGGCGAGGGGAGACGAGACGGCGAGCGCGGGCTGGGAGGGTGCGTGGAAGTACACGATCTGCTCGCCACCGTCCTGCGCGTTGACGTAGAGCCCTTTCGGGGCGCGCTGTGCGAATTCGCGGTAGGCGAACAGCGCGCCGCCCTGTTGGTCGTAGGCGGACATGTAGCCGGGCGCCTGCCGCCCGCGGAAAGAGACGAGGGGGGAAGTGATTTCGCTTTCCGCACGCCACATGGAGTAGGAGTGGTCGGTGTTCTGGTCGATATGGAAGTGCCGCCACCAGTTGTGGTCGGGCTCCATCATAAAGCGCACGTGGGTGTGGAACTGGTAGCGGTGGCGAACATCCCAGCGAAGGCCCTGGTCCCCTGCTTGGACAACGCGTTTGCGCTGGTTGAGGACGAGGGGCTGGCGATAGCCGACGCTACGCAGAAAACGGTTGTTGAAGCGACCCTGCGGCGTCAGTTTGACGTTCACGCGCACATGACGGGATCCGGCGGTGAACAGATAGCTGATCTGGACTTGCAGCACATCGTCGTTCGGTAGGAGTAGACGACCCGTGCCAGTCGCACTGACCTGTCCGTCTGCACGGCTGAAAAATCCGAGTCCGTCGAAGTCCCAGGATGCATCGAGCACCTCCCCCGGCGTGAGGTCGGTCAGCCCATCGTAGGTGGCGCTTTCGAGGACTTGGCAGAAGACGGGCGCTTGCGGTGTCTCATCGACGAGGGTCTTTTCTCCGGCGGTCAGTCTGATGATGGCGCCGGTCGCGCGGCTGAGTGTGGCGCGGATGCGTCCGGTGTCCACGACGAGTGTCTGATCGGTCTCTGTCTCCTTGAGCATCTGTGGCATCGCCTTTCCTCCCGCGTCAGTATATCGTGTTTTATCATCTGGTTGTGGTGCTCGGGCATAGGGATAGATGTGGATCTGATCAATCTCGCCTTGGAAAAAATTGAGCCTTCCGGCCTTTGCGCCAATATGGAGTGACCCGCCGCTGTCCATATCGTAGTCCCATTTTGCGCTTGCGACCCGCTTGCCGTCCAAGTAGAGGTCCAGATCGGGCCGCTGGAAGACTCCCGTGATGCGGTGCCACTGTCCGGGGACGAGCCCCTTGCCGTGGAGATCGGCGCGGTGGCTCCTGTCTTTGAGACCAAAGAAAAACCCACCATTGGGAGTGAGGGTGATGCGGTAGCGCTCGCC
>JAGLDW010000992.1 GCA_023145395.1 Lentisphaeria bacterium
CCGGTGCCGGCGCTGCGGTGATCGTGCAGGCGCCGTCGAAGACTGCAGCCGCTCCCGTGGCGCCATCCGCATAGCGTAGCTGGCCCGAGACCTTGGCGTGGTGATGATTGCCGGAGAGGTCCCGCACAAGGCCGTCGAGGCGTTTGGCAAACGTGTAGACGAGCGCGGGAGGGGGCGCAGCAAGGAGCCACGGTCCCGCGAGTGTCGCAAGGAGAAATGTCCGAGTTCGTTTCATGGATGGTTCCCGAGAAGGGTTGCTGATCGTTGATATGAGGTTGAAAGCTTCATGGCTAAACGAGGAACCACGTCCTTTGGGCGTGGCCGGAGATCTTGGACTATATCCTTGTGGATTGTGTTGCGAGACCGGTCGCTAAAGCTTCCTGGGACTGCCGCGTGAACGCGGAACTCAGGCAGGAGATTCGCTGGGCATTTTCCCGTCTGAGTCCCGCGTTCACGCGGCAGTGGCAGCGACGCTTTAGCGAGCGAGCCACCAACTCCTCTATGGCATTTCACGAAAAAACGTTCTGCGCCAGACACTGATCAGCTCCTGTTCGGCAGGCAGTGGGCGCTTACGCTGTGCACAGTCGCCGGATTCAGGCATTGCTCCGCGTATATGCCGACTCGGAGAATCTCCGCATCTTCGGGAGCGGTGATTCTCGTGGTAATCCTTTCGCTTTTTCCCGTTCCTTTGGCCGGGATGTCAAAACGGGCGAGGGGGCGGGTGGCATCGTCGTGGAAGCAGGCGGTGAGGCCGGCGCGGGGTCCGAGCACCTCGAGCAGTGTGGAGAGTTCGAACTGCTGCCCGGGCACGCAGCGGATTGCCCGTGGCCAGGTGGGAAGACAAGCGACGCGGCGTTCGACATGCTCCATGGCAAGGATGAAGCCATCTCCGGAAGGTCTGCGCTCGACGACGGCTCGATCGTCCAGCCGGTCTTCCCACCACATGACCCAGCCATCTGGGACCTCGGGTTCGTCTCCGGCTGCCTCAAAATGACCGTTCCAAAGCAGTTCTACGCCGCTGGGGGCGGGTTTTTTGGTGAAGTCGATGGAGTCTACGGTGGCTGTGTGGAAGGTGAGCAGCACGTCCGCACAGGCCCGGGCGCAGGCGTTGGCGCAGACGAGTTGTTCCGCCAGGATGTCGGCGTCCGGATTCTCCTCGAGCTTTTGCAGGATCAAGGCGCATTGGGTCCTGCCGATGTCCGCGAGGGAATCCGCCAGCGCCAACGCCTCGAAGTCGGCATTCGGGCAGTAGTCCGGAATGGCGATGCGGGCGGGATCGCGCAATACTTCCGCCGCGCGGTGAAGCGTCCCGGAAATTTCTCCCGCATGCGGTGGGGATCCGCAGTCCTGCAGGTAGTGGAGAGCTGCCCCCAGAAACCGGATTGCGTCGTGAGCGCGCCCTTTG
>JAGLDW010000993.1 GCA_023145395.1 Lentisphaeria bacterium
CAAGGAGTTGGTTGAAGCGGCAGTAGCCGGAGATATCCCACTCGCGGCGGTAGTCCGGATAGCGGATGGTGCGGTCCGCACCATCGTGTTTCTCGTGCTTTCCGTAGATGGCCCAGTTCATGTCGGGGAAGCCACAGTAGGTCCAGGTCAGCAGTTCCGCCTCTCCCCGGAGCCATTCCTCCACCTTCGGAACGACTGCAAGCGCCGCGAGGGTGATGAAGTGGTGCCCACCCATGGAGGTTGGTGCAAAACCGTCTCCGCGGAGTCCGCACCAACTTGCCCACTCCCACATGTAGGGACCATTGGCCGGTTGCCGGGGGAAACAGGCGGGCGGATGTGCAATGGGATCCATGGAATTCGCTTCCTGCCTGTTTTGGGGACGTCGATTGCCTAAGTCGAATATCCTGTGCGGGGGAGGAATGTCCAGTTGTCAGAATCGCGAGTGTCCGCTCGACGATCGCCCTCGGTCCCGGAGGTCCCGAGCCACTAGTGTCGCGTGGCGGGAGTTCCACAAAACGTGGAGCCGGGCAACTCGTGAGAGGTTGCCAGCGTGCATCCGGGTAGTTGCACGGGATTGCAGCCGCAGGCGAAGCAATGCGGGTCCTGCCCCAACTCCTCGGCCAGCTCCTCCCACATTCGATTGCTCTCGGTGGAGATGTACAGCTTCACATCCGAATCGTGCTTGCGGACTTCGCGGATGAGAAACTGATACAGCTCCTTGCGTTTCTCGTGCGGAAACGGTCCCACGCGCACGCCTGCCAGATCGTTCTTCGCAGCCTCGGCCGCAGCGACGAACTCCTCGTCCAGCAACTCCAGTGGCATCGCCTTGGCGACGCGCTCCAACGACATCCACATGAGACATGCGAAGCCGATGCTTTCGGGGCGCGTGTGCTCGAACACGCGCCGGATCTCTCTGGCAAACTGCTCGCGCCAGCCACGCACGGGGATGGCCGGTTTGAACTTGAAGCGTAGGGGCACCCCCCATTCCTGGCATTTGCGCGCGGCCTCGACCCGTTCCGCGGGCGACGGGGTCGCGGGCTCGATCTGCTCGCCACCAAATTCCGTCGTCAGGCTCCAGATGCCGATCAGTCGATCCCGGTTTGGCTCGTCCTTCACCCAGTCCACATTGTTGCCCGCCGTGTGGAAGTAGCCGTAGCGGTCGGGATACTCGGCCAGTTTGGCCAGGAACGGACCAAAGGCGTCGTACTCGGGTTCGAACGTTGCGATGTCCGCAGACCAACCCAGCAACCGGAAGCATTTCTGCTGCGGAAACGCCTCGATCGTGGGACCGACCACCTTGTCGATCCACTCCTCGATATTCGCCGTGATGGTGATGAAGCGACCCGATTTCCCCGCGCCGCAATATTGACAGCCATGCGGACAGCCCACCATGATCCCGAAGTCCTGCGTGTTCCAGCAGACGAGATCCTGCTTCTCGTCCGTGTTCGGCGCATGCGTGTCGCGTAATCGCGACACATACCCTAGCAGACTGCGCATGTCCGCCAGCGCGACACCAGCCGGTTTCTTGAGCAGAATCGGATCGTCTCCGGGGGTGCCGTCCATCACCATGTTCACAAAGACCAGCGCGCGCTGACGCCGACCCGGAAGCTCGGGGGAAAAGCCGCCCCACGGCCACTCCAAAAGCTCCAACGCGACCTCGGGCGCCTCCTCCCGCGAATAGACGCGCACGTCCGCCATGCTCATCCCCACATGCGCCACCATGCGCTTGACGCGCCGCAGCGCCGCAGCATCCTCCCGCACACTTTCCAGCATGTAGATTCTACGCGGTCTCAAGTCGTACATCATCTGTCTCCTCTAGCGCGATCCAGTGCGGGTTGTGCAATGCCTCGATGGCTAGAATAGCTTGTGGAATGCGCAGGCTCTTGTGGTTCGGCGCGGCCCGCGCCGAAATGTCTTACGCATTCAAAATGTGAGTATCAAGCTCTACCCATCAAGCAGGGCGCCAACCTTGCTCAGCACTTGGCGCACGCTCGCCTCTGGGAGTGAGCAAAGCAACGATGGCCCGCGTGCTTTCCAGTCGAGACTCTTGATTTGGTCTGACAGCACAACGCCAGACGCTTTGAGCCCAGTCGGGATTTTGACCTCGAAGGGGTAACCCTTGACCTGGCTTGTGATGGGGCAAAGCAAAGCCAGGCCAACCTTGCGGTTATAGGATTGCGGCGAGAGAACAAGCGCGGGTCGGTGTCCAGCCTGGGGATTGAAAGAAATCCACACCACGTCTCCACGCTTTGGGCAATATGCGGGCTCCATCACCACGCCTCCCGGCCAACTGCGCCGCCCGTGTCAACTTCCGCATGAAGATTTTGCTTGGTTACATCCTTGAGCAGGTCTTCGAGCCTGTACTCTGGCTCGACATGCGGATCGATGATGATCTTCCCATCCTCCACGGATAGATTGACCGGCGTCCCATACGCAAGGTGCGCATCCCGCAGGAAAACTTTCGGTATCCGCACCGCGAGACTGTTTCCCCACTTCTGAATCTTCGTTTGCATGACAACTCTCCTATGTATCTACAAAGAAGATACATTCGTGCCGCGTGAACCGCAAGTCCATCTTCAAACTCCGGATTCCTTATCTACCACAGAGAGCACAGAGACCACAGAGGCAAGAACTTGTTCGGGCTGAAGAAGAAAACCGGGAGTTTGACAGGATTGACAGGATTGACAAGATGGGGCATCCAGAAAAGGGTTTTGGGGCGGAGGCGTGCCGAGACTTCTATCCTGTCGATCCTGTTGATCCTGTCAGAGTGAAA
>JAGLDW010000994.1 GCA_023145395.1 Lentisphaeria bacterium
CTGCGCCATATGGTCAATCAAATCGCACCCAAAGTCCGACTTGCCGACGATGCGGATTTCTTCGCAGCATGGAACTTGGACCACCCGGGGATGGAACAGGTCAAGGCGGGCGTCGCCGCCGGAGATTACGCGAAGGCCAAAGTCGCGCTGAAGGGGTATTTTCTCCATCGCCGCAAGCCGGAGTGGAAGATCAACCACTGGGACATACCGAAGGTGCCCGAAGGCAAGCCCCAACAGCATCCCAAGTACAAGGCTGGGGAAGAGGTGCTGGCCCACCGCTTTTCGGGGGGGGGATACAGTGTGGACTTCGGCGAGAAGATCGACTGGGACTATTTTCCGGTGAAACATCCCGATGGCCGGAGAGACCGAGAATATGTGCTCACGAACCGCATCATTCGGTTCGTGCACAGCTCCAAGGTTCTGGGACCACTGTACTGGTTCAGTCTTGATGAGAAGTATGCCAGGGAGTTCGTCGCCGAAGTGACCGACTTCATCCTCGCTTACCCGGCTCCAGAGACGTGGACACGAGAGGTCCCAGGGCCATGGATGAGCCTGGCGTCCATCGTACCCCTGGCACATGGCTATTGGTTCGACGCCTACAACTACTTCCTGCCATCGGACCATTTCACGGCTGAGGACCACGCCACCATGCTCAAGGGGTTCATCGAGAAAACACGCTATGCGGTGCGCAACCCAAACTCGGTGAACCGCTACTTGATTCAGCTTGTCGGCATCTACAATCAGGGCGCTTTTTTTCCCGAACTGAAGCAGGCCGAAGGTTTCCGCGATTTCGCTGTTCGTGCCATGACAAGGGCAATAGGCGAGGAATTCTATCCGGACGGCACCTCGAAAGAACTGTGTCCTGGATACCACGGCACAAGCCGGGACGCCGTGCGGGCTCTGCTGGAATCCGCCCGTGTGATGGGTTATCAGATTCCCGAGATACTGACGGCCAGTCTGGCCGCAACGTATGAAATCTACCCTCTTGTGGCAACCCCTTTGGGTGGCATGCCCCAGTTTGGGGATACGTGGAGGGTTGGCGATGTCGGTGGTGTATGCCGACAAATCACGAAGCAGACGGATGATCTCGTCTACCGTTGGTTCGCCACGGCCGGGAAAGGCGGCACTCCCCCAGAATTCTTGTCAATCAGGTTGCCGTGGGCTGGTTGGTACGTTATGCGGTCGGGCTGGGACCAACAAGCACTCTACCTGTGCCTGGATGCAGGGCCCTTGGGGGCGTCGGGGCATTGGCATGAGGACTTCAACAGCTTCGAGTGCTATGCCTACGGGCAACGCCTGATTGCCGAAGTCGGTGTGTATTCGTATGAAATGAGCAGCAAATGGTCCCATTATTTCCGTTCAACCAGAGCGCACAACACAGTCTTGGTGGACGGTTTCTCACAGAAACGCGGTGGGCATGGCTCGGGCATCGCAAAACGACCGCGAGACGGGGACTGGCATTCGGACGATGTCTTCGACCTGGCGTGGGGATGCTACCGGGAGCTATGGTCGGACTACCAGGATCGCTGGGGGAAAAAGGCCTTCGAACTGGCAACGCATCACCGCGAGATCTGTTTTGTCAAGAACAGCTACTGGATCATCAGTGACCGGTTGACTGCGACAGGGGAACACACCTATTCCCAGCTCTTCCATTTCATGCCTGACCGAACGGTGCGTGTGTTGGGCGCGGATCGGGCTGGCACAACGGACGCGAAGCGCGCGAATGTGGTGTTGCTTCAAGTTGACCCGATCGCGGCGCAGATCATCACAGGCCAAGACGAGCCGCCCCATGGCTGGTATTCCGGCGGCCATCGTGAAAAGGAACCAGCACCCGTGCTCAACTTCGAGCAGACGACCACAGACGAAGCATCGTATGACACCATCGTGCTGCCGCTCAAACCGGACCAACAAGCAGAAATGGTCGTAACCCGGTTGCCGGTGGTTGACGAAGACGGCACCGCCGTGTCGCCTGCCGCAGTCTGCGCACTCCGCATCGTCACACCATCAGGAACGGACCTTTATCTGAACGACCTGCGCCAACAAGAAATCGGTCCTCAAAACGGGCTCGTCAAAACAGCCGGCGACTTGAGCACTGATGCCCGTGCTGCCGTGCTGCGGCTCGATTCCGGCGGTCGTCTACTCAAGTGCTCCGCGACCGGTGCGACCTTTCTCAAGTTCAGGGGCAACCCCGTGGCAATGAAGGAAACAGCACAATGAGCATATCCCCGCCGCCGTTTGGAGTCAGCGCGCCGTGGTCCTACCACCCCGGCGTGAGTGTCAAGGTGACGCGTGATGACTCGTTCCCCGACTTCCCGCGTCTCACCAAGACATTTGGCACGCCGGCAGGAACGTTGCGTATGACCGTGAAGAAGATCCCGGACTATCCGTGGGACGACCCTCCGCTGTTTTGCGACCATAATTGGTCGCTCGCCGCCCTGTTCGGCACGAGGGAAGATATGGACGATATTGCCAACGCCGTCCGCAAGGTCTGCGAACACCGCAACGAGTTGTAGTCGGAAAAGGAATGTATTCATGGAAGCACCTGTTGTGGCAATCTTCGGGGCGGGTAATCGTGCCCATAACACGATGCGGGTGGTGGCGGACAAGGGGAAGGTCCGGGTCAAGTACCTGTGGGACACGGACGACCACCGTCGGCAGTGGCTGAACGAGCAACACGGCTTCGGCGCGCTGCTGCCGGATTCCCCCGAAATATGTTGTGAGGATCCCGAGGTGGACGCGATCTTGGTGATGACGCCTCAGAACGCCCGTCGCGAGTACGTCGAGATGATTGTGCCGTCGGGAAAGACGCT
>JAGLDW010000995.1 GCA_023145395.1 Lentisphaeria bacterium
CTGCTGGAGGCGGACGTCACGGCAATAACCGGCCTTTCGCTGCGCTACATGCCTGGTTTTTACAAGGTAAAAGAACTGATGGCGTCGGGCCGTCTCGGGGAGATCACCCACGTTCGGTCATGCCAGCACATTCCGGCCGCGGGGGGCCTGAACTTCCGTCGCAAATGGAGCCGGACCGTCGCAGCCAGTGGCGGATACCTCAACGAAATGGGAGTTCACGACATCGATGCCATGATCTGGCTCGCCGACTCCGTGCCGCGCAGTGTCGTGGCGATGCAGCAACGATCCCTTTACCCACCGCGCCCGGACCGCCCCGAACGCTGTAGCGAATGCGATGATTCGGAGTGCGCCTATCGCTGCGCGGCTTCGGCCACCGTACCGGAAGCACGTGTGTCCATCGGCGGAATCAATCTTTCTCCCGACATGCAGGCAAACCCGGAAGTGCACGGTCTTGACCTGTGTTGCTACAACTCCGGGCATGACCTCTACGACCGGGGGTCGATGGCGATCGAGATGGAGAACGGGGTGCTCGCCACCTTCGAGTTCAACACCTGCTGTGCCGTCGCCAGTCGAGAGTACCAGATCATGGGATCAAAGGGGATGGTCTGGGGCAATCTCCCCACGAGCCGCTTCCAATTCAAAGACAACTTGACCGGTGACGCGGTGGAGTACGACGAACGCGGCAAGGCGCTGCCTGAAGTTGGTGGCGACCCCGTGTTCGGTGACGGTGCCTTGTTCGATGATTTGGTCTCCCTGATCCGGACGGGCAAGCCGCCGCGTGCTCAGGTTCGCAACGCTGCCCTTGCATGCATGACCATCTTCGCCGCAGAACAAGCCACGCGGGGCGGTACGCGAGTCGCCTTGCGCGACATGATCGCTCCCGACCTACAGGAGTCGCTCCTTGGATCAGGTCCGCGCATTCAGTACTGAGCAAGCGGGATTCTACGGGATCCGCTGCCCGAACTGCACGGCCGGCAAACAGGGTACTCAGCTTGTGTGGGACA
>JAGLDW010000996.1 GCA_023145395.1 Lentisphaeria bacterium
GCGCTCTCCTCGTGCCTTGCGTCTGTCCATCCGACGCTCTCGCCAAAATGTACAGTTATTTCCGTGCCGACCCTAAGCAGAGAAGCATACCCAGCAACGACCTTGGAGCCAGCGCAATGATCGACACGACGCCCAGCTATCTCAGCGCCTACAAAAAGGTCTACAAGAAAGATCCGCGCAAGGCCGCACGCCAGTGGTTTCGGAACGCCCGCTACGGACTCTTCATGCACTACGGCCTCTACAGCCTGCTCGGACGCCACGAATGGGTCCAGTTGCGCGAAAAGATCCCCGTCGCCGAATACGCGAAGCTCATGGATCAGTTCACTGCCGATAGGTTCGACGCCATGGCCATCGCCGACTTCGCCAAGGCCGCAGGCATGAAATACATCAACATCACCACTCGGCACCATGACGGATTCTGCCTTTTCAACAGTGGAGACTGGGGATTCGACACCGTGCGGTCGCCAGCCAACCGCGATTTGATCGGAGAGCTTTCCGTCGCCTGCGAGGTGAACGGACTTGGGCTCTGTCTCTACTATTCGCACGGACGCGACTGGAAGCACCCGCACGGCCCGAACAACGCACAGTGGGGTGGCAGGGCGCAACCTGAATACGAGCCGTCCGACCCCGTCTATGTCGTCGGGGAGGAATACGATCTCGACCTGTATCTCGACTTCATGTCGGAGCAGATTCGCAACTTGCTCACCAACTACGGCCCCATCGCGGCCATCTGGCTCGACGGCATTGCCGTCCCCCTCTCCGGCGACAAGGAGCGGTTCAAGTGCCAGGATCTGTACGACCTCGTGCACAGCCTGCAGCCGCAGGTGCTGGTATCCTACAAGCAGGGGCTGCTTGGCACGGAGGACTTCTTCGCCCCCGAACACAAGGTGCCCACTGCGGACGACGGGGAACGGGTGCTCGGCGAACTCGGCAGCACCAAGTCGAAGCTGGTGGAAATCTGCACGACCATGACACCCGGGAGCTGGGGCTACAAACGGGAGGCAACAGGCGACCATCTCACGGCGGACGACGTCTGGGAGAAACTCCGCGACGCCGGCGAATCCAATGCCAATCTCCTTCTCAACACCGGCCCCCTCCCCGACGGATCACTCGACGAGGAAGACGTGGACACGCTGCTCGAAGTGGGCGAACGTCTGCAACGTGAAGGCTTCCCATGTTAAAGGTCGGCGCGAAAACTGCCTACAAACAGCTGATGGAACGCCTCGAGCGCCTCTTCACGCTCAACCCAGACTTGCCGACGGCCGAGTTGGAGGAGCTATACGAACTGGCGGAGCAGGCCGGTGCCACGCACGTGGAATCGGTCTTGGCACTCGCCGACA
The DNA here is from genome assembly GCA_023145395.1 of Lentisphaeria bacterium. Taxonomy (GTDB): domain Bacteria; phylum Verrucomicrobiota; class Lentisphaeria; order Oligosphaerales; family Lenti-02; genus JAGLDW01. The sequence goes on from JAGLDW010000996.1 coordinate 1,341, forward strand.
GACTCCTGGAACGCTACCTGGAAAGCCCTCCGAAACGCATCGAAAAAGAGCTCTTCGTCGAGTATTTCGATCTCCTTGACTGCTCGGCGCGGCTGCTGAAGGAAAAGGGTGAGCTTGTCGAGGATTCGCCACCGGAAGAAGGGGATGGTTTTTCCCTGGTGCACCAGAGTCACTACTCCAGCCTGAACTGGTGCCGTGTGCTCAACCAGGCAGGAATCCCGCGCGAGCTGTTTCTGGCCGTCGAGGCGTGTCGACGCCGCAACGACCTGCTCCAGTCCGTCTTCGAATACGTCGTGGTCGTCACCATGAAGATGGACCAGCAACGCGCGCTCGAATGGCAGCTTAGTCTGCTGGACCGCATGGGGGAGGAACTGGATCTCGATGTGGCCAGAGACATCCTTGGCGCCTGGCTCAAGCTCGAGACCAACGTGCCCGCCTCTCTCCTCGCCTGGGCGGAGAAATGGAGCGCGGACGCGGGGTTGTATCGCCAGTGGCCGAACGTCTCCCGCAAAGCGGACCGCCTGCTCTGCCAGCACGCGCTTCTGCATTGGCGAACAGCCCACAGCCAGCGAAATGCCAGAACGGCACACCTCGCGCTACTCGTGTCCCATGGACGGACCGACGACACAACGCTTCTCGAATGGCTCGAAACTGCATTGCAGGACGTGAGCGATTGTGTGCGGCAATTCATGGATCTCGGCAATGTCAAGAAGGAAGACGACAGCGAGCGGGCCTGGCATAGCGCCGCGCTCGCCCGAGAGGTGACCCGCATCGACTCCCTGTTCGTGCCCGTCCTCCTCACCGCCGATCAGATCATGCGGGTGCCCGACGGTGCCTACCGCTTTGCACTCGCCTTCTTCGGCATGGTTGGCGAGGGACGGGAACTCTGGGAGAAACGTCTCCTGGAACTGGCTGAAAATGCCGTGCGAAGGCTCTTTTTGGGTGCCCTCAAGGCTGGCCAGAAGCCAGCGGCCATCATCCGCAACCTGACCTTCGGAGACGAGGAGGCCTATCAGGCGCTGCTGGGAGAACTGGACTGGGAGACCCAGAATTTCGATTCGCTGAAACAGCGCGAGAAAGTGGTGCGGAGACTGGCGGCCTTCTATGCAAGCTATCGGGAATCCAACCTTCTGGCGAGTGAAATCGCCCGCCGCTACCGCAACTTGATGCGCCTGCTCCACGAAGACAATCTACGGCGGATTCTGCTACCTGAGGACGCCGACCGAGTGCTCGCCTCGACTGTCATTCGCGACTTGAGTTCGGTGGCGTCCGACGCCCGGCGCTTTCTGGTCAACCGACGCGCGCTGGACCGCGAAATCGAGGAGATGGTCGCCGCCGAGGAGGATTTTGTGCAAAGCGTGCGTCTCCGCCGCCTGCGCATCATCCACGGCCTGCTCGCCTGATCCCTGGCCTCATTTTCCATGGGTCCACTACTACGGCAACGCATATCACACACCATCTCGCTACGGCATTCGTGAGTCAGAGAGACCTCCGGCACAGCCGGAGGCTTGATGGACGCTGCGCTTGGACCCGCTCAAAACGGTGATGGTGAGTACGCCGCCTGAAGACGGCACAAGATGAAGAAATGCTGAACTCTGAACGCTGAACGGTGAAGTGAGGAATATCGAAGGTGAGATAGGATTTGGAAGAGAGAGCGCCAACAGACGAAGAGCATGAAGAGGA
>JAGLDW010000997.1 GCA_023145395.1 Lentisphaeria bacterium
TCACTCTGACAGGATCAACAGGATGGAAGTTCCAAGCATGCCTCCGCTCCAAAGCCAATCCCTGAATGTCCCATCCTGTCCATCTTGTCAATCCTGTCAAACTCTGAAAGTCTCCCCGGCTGAGCCGGGGGCAACCTGTCCCAGTTATCCCGCCTAGGACCGGAGCACCGAAAATGCAGAGATTCATCCCACTTTGCCTAACGACCGCCGTCCCTTTCCTGGCATCCCTGATTGTGTCTGCGGGATCCGCTCTTCCCCTGCTCAGCAATGGCGGATTCGAGCAGGATGACTGGGAGTGGCGCAGTGGCTGGGGGCACGCCGGGCACGAAGTGATTCAGGGCGAGGCGCACAGCGGCCGAAAGGCCATGTACTTCCGGGCGTCAGGCGCTACCCACTCCCTGCGGTATGACTATCGCGGAGGCCCCATCGAGGTCGATGGCTGGTACAGGCTGCGGAACGTCAAAGTGGGGAAACGACGGTACTGGAAGTTCTGGGTGACGGTCAATTTCTACGATGCAGCCGGTAAAGTGACTTCTCATGCAGACGTGCACCTCGCGGAGGGGACTTGCGGGTGGACGCAGTTCAAGCGGACAATCAAGGCAGCGCCAAAGGGAACCCATTCCATCGAGCTATCGATTGCCATGGCCAATTGCACGGGCGAAGCCTGGGTGGATGATGTGCAAATGCGAGCCGACGCCAGCTTGGAATGGCCTGCCTGGAAGTTCTCCGAGCAGCCGTACTACACGGGCACTGTTCTGCCGAATCCACGGTCTGTCTCGTATGGAGAAACCATCCCGATTTACGATGCCGCGGCCAAACGCTCGACGCTTCATGTCGAGGTGGGAGACCAAGCCTGCCGAGGTGCAAGATTCGGCGCGGAAATGCTCGGTGCGAGAATCCTGAAAAGCGCGCGTGCGGTGAGTTTCGGGCGGGCGGACGCAGGGTCGCCAGTGCCAGTTACCGTCGTCCTTGGGCGTCTGCGGGATCCGCACGTAGTGGCGGCGGCCAGACGGTTTGGCGTGGACCTGCCCCCACTGCCCGCGCAAGGGCATGCGATCCGGACCAGGAACCAACCGGGGGCTTCCACGATCATCGCGGCGGGCGCCGACGACAAGGGGGTTGCCTATGCGGCGGCAAGCCTGGCGCAGATGACCGGAGTGGACGGCGGACGGCTTGTGCTGCGTACATTCAACCTGACCGACTGGCCGGATTTTCTTCTGCGCGTTGGCTCCGACCACATGCCAGTCTCGGACCAAATGCTGACTCGCCTGGTCATGAACAAGATATCCGTGTACGCAATTCAGCACCG
>JAGLDW010000998.1 GCA_023145395.1 Lentisphaeria bacterium
TGTGCCCCCGAACCTTGTCCCTGTGTGCCCATTACGGGACGGGCCGTCCCGAACCACTGTCCCCCAACCTTGTCCCTTGCCTCTCCCTCACGAAATCATGTCCAGCGCTTTGAATCTGTCCTTCAGGACTTGGAGCCCGCGATTGAGTCGATAGTGAATGGTGCCGATCTTTGCGCCGGTGATTTTGCTGATTTCCTTGAGGGTCAATCCCTCGATCAGTTTGAGCAGAAGCACTTGTCGGTCGTCGCCGGGCAGTTTGCGGAGTTCGCACATGGCGATGTCGGTGGCCTCGTTGAGTTCCAGCGCTTCATTCGGCTCTGGCGGGGCGGTTGCTGTCGTCGATGGTTCGGCTTGCTGGGTCACGTTTTCGTCCAACTCGAGACTGCGTCCTTCGCGACGGTTCAGATCCACGGCCAAGTTGTGGGCCACTCGGTAGAGCCAGCCACTGAGGTGCTGGATCTTCTTGCGGCCGAGAAGAGCGCGCCGGTAGCGCAGGAAGGTGTTTTGCACCACATCCTGCGCTTGGTCGCGGCGGTCGGGCAACATCTGCTCCACATAGTGAATGAGGGAGCTCTGATAGCGCCAAACTGCTTCTTCCAGATCTTTCGTTTGCTGATCTGTCACTTCGCCCCCTGGCGTGGTGTCAATGTCGAGGAGGACCGGTTTGGTCCCCGCATCGTCATCACGTCTCGGCCTTCCTGTTGTCGTTACAGGTTAGACGAACGAACTCAGGATTTTTCAAGAACACTGTTGAAAAAAGTGCCGCCATGGGGAAGGCATTGCAAGGAACAAGGCAGAATGTGGGAGACGGACTCTGGACGGCGAACCGATGCGCGTGAACGGATGCGAGGGCGCCACCCTCGCGCTCCCGCCGGGGAATCGAGACTCCCCGGACCCCACTTCAAAGTTGCCGGGCACGCGCCAGCCGAAGCGTCCGGCTCTCCGTGCCCGGCAACGGTGCCCGTCGCTGCCGCGACAAACATACGCGCCACCACCGTCCCATGGAGGGCGAGACTCCCGGCGAGCCATGCCCTGCGAACCCCGCAAACCACCGTCCCATGGAGGGCGGACACCGTCCCGTAATTGCGGGACGGAACTACAAACCTGCGCCGCCTGAAGCAGGACGGCCGTTTGCCTTTCGGTTCGCGAATCGTGCTCCGCGCCAGCGGCGGCCACCATTTTCTGGCACGGAGAGGCGGGTGCTTCGCCCGGCGCGTGCCAGGAAATAATAAAGTGGGGTCCGGGGAGTTACTATTCCCCGGCGGGGTCCGGGGCAGCGCCCCGATTCGCGCGCAACAGGATCAGACCGGCGTCGTCCACAGCCCAGATGGGGCCTCCGGTCCGCGTCCAGACCATCCAGGAATTGTCGGACATCCGGCGGATGTTGAGATTGAAGGGAATCTGCGTGACCTTGCGAGCGTCGATCCCGATGCTCGCGAGGGGGATGCGCCACTCGCCGATCCATTGGTCTTTCGTCCGCGTCGCGGCGAATGTCATTGCTGTGTTCAACGCTTCCGCCTGCTCGTTCGTCGCTCCTGCATCCGACACGCTGTCCTTGCGGCCATCGGGAAATCCGCGTGGATTGTAGATCGGGTTGGTGTAGCACATGCTTTTGTTCTGAACCGGGTTCTTTAGCGCGAACTCGACGGCGTCGATTCCTCCCCAGGATCCATCGGCGACGAGTGCCTTGGCGGGATCGATGGGATTGATGGCGAGCAAGTAGAGTGCCTCGCCATCGAATGCGGCCCAGGCAGTGGTGACAAACTTGGAGGGAGCACCTCCTGCGGACTCCGCGCAGCGGATGGCGGTTTTGGGGTCGCATGGCCATTCGTCGGCCTGCCCGTCGATGGTGAT
>JAGLDW010000999.1 GCA_023145395.1 Lentisphaeria bacterium
TGCGAGGGAAGCGGCTGGTGCTCCACCGGCCAACTGGCGCGGAACTCGTCGTTGTAGAGTCCCATTTTGTCCAGGGGCAGCGCCTTGATGCCAAGCGCCCAAGCAGGAGAATCCGCCTTGACAGCGAAATCCACGGCCTGCAGCACGGGGGGTGCCTCCAGCACGATCGGGTTCACGAACAACGGATCTTTGTTGACCAGATTGTTTTCGATGACACCGTGCTCGCGGGCATGCTTGTTCACTTCGTTGTCCCAGCGTCCGCCCACGCAGATGTTGTGGGTGATGCGGTTGTATTTGGGGATCTGCGGCTCGTCCTCGAGCATGCCGACGAGGCGTGGATAGTGCTCCTTCCAGGGAGACTTCTGGTAGGGCATTTGCCTGAGGCGCTTGGGCTGCATCTCGCTGGCGCCGTAGTCGTATTTGCCCATGCCGCGGGCATCGACGTGCAGTGCCGGTTTGCAGTCCACAAAGACATTGTTGTCGATGGTGCAGTCGGATCCACCACCGAGAAAGGCCGCCCGAGTGACCCTGTAGAAGACGTTGCCGTCGATGTGGTGTCCACTGAGGATGTCGTCGAGATACACCCCCACGCAGCCTCGACCGCGGAAGCCTTCGATGTGGTGCATGTAGTTGTTGCGGATGTGGGTGCCCCGGTAGGACCAGTTGCAGCCGCCGTAGATTGCCCCGGCGTCGTTGGACTCGTGGCAGACACTGTGAATTTCGTTCAGCTCGATGATGTGGTCGTTGCCTCTGAAGCCGATGGCTTGGTGCGGTGCGTCGTGCATCAGGTTGTTGGCCACCCGGTTGCCTACGCCGCTGATCCCCACCGCAGGCGTGTACATGCGCTGCCAGCGTCCGTAGTGCCAGATGTGGTTGTTGACCGCGTAGAGGTCGGCGCGGGTCAGGGTCTTGCGGTTGCCGCCGCCGAGAGACACTCCGCCGAGCGCCGTGTCGGTGATGTCGCAGCCGAGCACTCCGTTCCAGGTGCCCCCGCGGATGCTCACGCCCTTGGCACCGGTGTTGCGGATGGTGCAACCGGCGATTCGGTTGCGCGTGCCTCCTCGGATGATCACCGCCGTGGCGCGACAGGATTCCAGAACCATGCCCCGTATGGTCACGTGGGCAGTATCCCTCATGCTGATCAGGGTGTCGATCATGGAGACGCTTGGCTTGGCGCGTTTCCAGTTTGTGTGCGGGGGCCAGAAATAGAGCGCACCCGTGTCACGGTCCAGGTACCATTCCCCCGGCGAATCGATCTCGCAGAGCAGGTTGAAGGCGTAGAACCACTTGCCTTTGCGATAGCCGTAGTTGTGAAGAGGGGGCTTGACCGCGATGACATGCTTGGCTACGTCGATCTCCGCGATCGGGTGACGCTGGTCCGACCAGTCGTGGTACCAGTAGCCGTGAACCCACGCATCCTTTTCCTTCACCCATCGTTCAGGGCGTTCGCCCCCGTAGACGAAGCGGCCGGTGCGACAGACTTCCTGGTTGCGCCGATTTTTGATCACGGGTCCATCTGTGTCCACCACCTTGCTGAAGCCCTCGTTGGGCCAGCGAGAGAGAGTCATGGGCCTGTCGTCGAAAAACAATTCCAGTCCCGGGGGGGCGCCGCGCTTGCTCCAGTTGGTCTTGCCAAAGTCCGTCACACCCAGTTTCTTGAGGTCGGCCTTCCAGACCTTGCCGCGCGCGGATTCATCGAGCAGCGCCAACTCCGCCTCGTCCGTGACCAGTTGAAAGTTTGTGATCAGACGCCCTCCCATCAGCCGGGTTTTGCCGGGTTTTGCGGCACGGTAGGTGATGGGCTGCAATTCCGTACCCCCATCCTCGGTGGCCAGCTCGAAGGTGGTCTCCAGTTCGTAGGCGCCAGGCTGCAGAACGACCTCGATGGCGCCTTCGGGGAGAGTGCCCGCCGTCTTTCGTGCCCGGAT